>JBEGLK010000076.1:1612-9400 GCA_041183605.1 Pseudomonadota bacterium | reverse complement strand
CAGCCATGCCAACAGCAGCAAGCAGCACGAAAAACAGCTGGAAGTGGCGCACGATATCGCCAAGCAAATCAGGGCCGGTTCACACCAGGTGTTCGGGGTTATGGTTGAAAGCCATCTCAATGCGGGTGCACAGAAGTTCACCCCAGGCAAAGACAAGGCCGACAAGCTGGAGTTCGGCAAGAGCATCACCGATGCCTGCCTGGGCTGGGATGACTCGCTGGAATGCCTGGACGTGCTTTCGAAAGCGGTGCTGGCGCGGCGCGCGCGTTGATCACAAGCCGAGGGTATTTGGCCCTCGGGCAAAGTTCATCCCGGTTGCCAGGCGTTATTTGCCTTTTAGCGCCTGGAGCAACTTGGCATGAACCCCGGAAAAACCGCCATTGCTCATGCACAGGATGTGGTCGCCGCCACGGGCTGCTTGGCTGACTTGGCTGACCAGGATGTCAATGTTGTCTGTCACCCGCGCTCGCTCGCCCATGGTGGCCAGAACTTCATCGGCGTCCCAGCCGAGGCCGGCGCTGTGACAAAACGCCAGGTCCGCCTGTTCCAGGCTCCAGGGTAACTGGGCTTTCATGGTGCCAAGTTTCATGGTGTTGGAGCGTGGTTCAAAAACCGCCAAAATGCGCTCACCCGCCTTGAGGGTTTTGCGCAAGCCTTCAACCGTTGTGCGGATCGCCGTGGGGTGATGCGCAAAATCGTCGTAGACACTGATCTTGCCACTGGCCGTCTGGACGCTGCCACGCAACTCCATGCGGCGTTTCACATTTTCGAAGCTGCCCAGCGCCTGCGCTGCAAGCTGCGGGTCAACACCCAGATGTTCGGCGGCAGCGATGGCTGCCAGTGCGTTGAGCTGGTTGTGAGTTCCCGTCAATGGCCATGTCACGTGACCGGCGGGTTGCCCTTCGAAAAGCACGGTGAAGTCGCTTGCGCCACCCGCGGCCGTGAAATCGCTGACCGACGTTCCGAAGCTGCGGACCTCGCTCCAGCAACCCATATGGATGACCCGCGCCAGACTTTCTTCCAGGCCATTCACCACAACCCGCCCGCTGCCAGGAACGGTTCGAAGCAAATGGTGAAATTGTCGCTCGATGGCCGCCAGGTCATCAAAGATGTCGGCGTGATCGAACTCCAGGTTGTTGAGCACGGCAGTGCGTGGTCGGTAATGCACAAACTTGCTGCGTTTGTCAAAAAATGCGGTGTCATATTCGTCGGCCTCGATGACGAAGGCCTGGCCTTGGCCCAATCGGGCCGATACGCCAAAGTTGAGCGGCACGCCGCCGATCAAAAATCCGGGGCGCAGGCCGGCATGTTCAAGAATCCAGCTGGTCATGGCGGTGGTTGTGGTCTTGCCATGGGTGCCGGCGATGGCGATCACGTGGCGGCCCTGCAAAAGGTGCTCGGCCAGCCATTGTGGTCCGCTCGTGTAAGGCAGTCCGGCGTCAAGAATGGCTTCCATCAGTGGGAACTTGGCTGAGCCATCACTCAAGCGCGCCCGACTGACCACATTGCCCACCACAAACATGTCGGGCATGAGTGCCAGTTGATCTGCGCCATAACCCTCGATGAGGTCGATGTCCAGGGCGCGGAGTTGGTCACTCATGGGGGGGTAAACGCCCGCGTCGCAGCCGGTCACTTTGTGGCCGGCTTCGCGCGCCAGGGCGGCAAGCCCTCCCATGAAGGTGCCGCAGATGCCGAGAATATGAATATGCATCCCGTGATTTTAGGCGGGGCCCATCTGGCCTCGGGTTCAATCCCTTGGGCAGTCCAGAGAAACGCAATCAAGGCAAAATGCGTCATCTATGACCGACGATCAATCTGAAATTGCTGCACAGGCTGCCCGATGGGTGGTCGATGAAGGACTGGAGTATGGTCCGGCCAAACGACGTGCGGCGAAAGAGCTGGGATTGAGCGGGCGCGGGACTTTGCCTTCAAATGACTTGCTGGAGGACGCTGTCAGGGATTACATTGCGGTGTTTTGTGCTGATAGTCAGCCGCAAGAACTGGCGGCCTTGAGACGACTGGCTTTGGTGTGGATGGCGCGTTTGGCTGAATTTCGTCCGCATCTCGGTGGGGCGGTTTGGCATGGCACGGCCACCAGAAAATCGGACATTTACCTTCAGCTTTTTTGTGATGACAGCAAGTCGGCAGAAATTGCGTTGATCGACCAGCGCTTGGCATATGTGGCGCGCACGATCACAGGTTTTCATGGTGAGTCGGTTGAGGCTTTGAGCGTGCATGCATTTTGTGATGAATTGAATGAGGATATTGGGGTACATCTGATGATTTATGACTTTGATGATGTTCGCGGAGCATTAAAAGCAGACGCAAAAGGCAGAGTGCCCCGAGGTGACATTACTGCAGTTCAGCGTCTCCTGTTGCCGGTGACCGCATGAACGCCTTGTCATCATCCCGACGCGGCTGGCTAGCCGCAGCGGCAGGCTTGGCGATGGCGGGTGTTGGCGCTGGCTTGGTTTGGCGCACTTCCAATCGCCAATCACAAACGCTTTCGGAAGCAGAGAGTCTTTTTTGGCAGCAGCAGTTCTCGCAATTGGACGGTGTTTTGCTGGCAACCCACCACTTCAAGGGAAAGCCTTTGGTGTTGAACTTCTGGGCGACGTGGTGCCCGCCATGTATTGAGGAATTGCCGTTAATTAACAGTTTCTTTGAGCAAAACAAAACTAAAGGCTGGCAAGTTCTGGGCTTGGCGGTGGATCAAGCTGATCCTGTGAAGCGGTTCCTGACTGGATTGCCACTTTCATTTCCGGTGGCCCTGGCTGGTTTTCCTGGTCTTGAAATCAGTCGATCATTGGGTAATTTAAGTGGCGCCTTGCCCTTTACGGTGGTGTTTAGTTCGACAGGCCATGTTCTGCATCGTAAAATGGGCAAGCTGACAAACGCTGACATGGGTCTCTGGGAAGGTTTGCCAATTTGATTTTCTTGGTAAAGAAAATGTAAAATAACGCCAAGTTAGCTTGTTTTGTTGAAAATTAATTGAAATTTCAAGCAAAACCAAGTGAAATTCTGTTGGCTGTTACTTATTTTTCGTTGGAGACCCCATGGACCTCAGAAAACTCAAAACATTGATTGACCTGGTATCGGAGTCAAATGTCTCCGAGCTTGAAATCACTGAAGCCGAAGGCAAAATTCGCATCGTCAAAGGGGGCGGTGCGGTGGTTCAACACTTTGCGCCAGTCAGCCAGCCTGTTGCCCATGCGCCGGTCGCTCCGCCTGTTGCTGCGCCAGAGGCCGTCGTTGTGGCTGCACCGGTCGAAACCGGTCATACCGTCAAATCACCCATGGTGGGAACGTTTTACCGTTCAGCTTCGCCTGGCGCCAAGGCTTTTGTCGAGGTGGGTGACGTCGTCAAAGAAGGCCAGACCCTGTGCATTATCGAGGCCATGAAAATCCTCAATGAAATTGAATCTGACAAGAGTGGCACTGTGCGACGCATTCTGGCCGATAACGGTCAAGCGGTCGAATACGGTCAACCCCTCTTCATCATCGATTAAGGTCAGGCGCCATTCATGTTTAAAAAAATTCTGGTTGCCAACCGAGGCGAAATCGCTTTGCGGATCCAGCGCGCCTGCCGTGAATTGGGTGTCAAGGCCGTCATGGTTTACTCGGAGGCTGATCGAGACGCAAAGTACGTCAAGCTGGCGGAGGAGGCGGTGTGTATCGGGCCAGCATCTTCGGCGCTCAGTTACCTCAACATGCCGGCCATTATTTCGGCAGCCGAAGTGACCGATGCCGAGGCCATACACCCTGGCTATGGTTTCTTGAGCGAGAACGCTGATTTTGCCGAGCGTGTGGAGCGCAGTGGTTTTCAATTCATCGGACCGACGCCGGAGTCGATCCGTATCATGGGTGACAAGGTGTCAGCCAAGCAGGCCATGATCAAGGCAGGGGTGCCTTGTGTTCCCGGCTCTGAAGGCGAGTTGCCGGACGACCCGGTGCAGATCAAGCGGATTGCCAAAACGGTTGGTTATCCGGTCATCATCAAGGCGGCCGGAGGCGGTGGCGGACGTGGCATGCGTGTGGTGCACACCGAGGCGGCGCTGATCAACGCGGTGGCCATGACCAAAAACGAAGCCGGTGCGGCTTTTGGCAACCCCGCGGTGTACATGGAAAAATTCTTGCAGAATCCGCGTCACATCGAAATCCAGATTCTTGCCGACAAGTATAAAAACGCGGTTTATCTGGGTGAGCGCGATTGCTCGATGCAACGCCGCCATCAGAAAGTCATCGAGGAGGCGCCTGCCCAAGGTATTCCGCGAAAGCTGATCGAGCGTGTGGGGGAGCGTTGTGTGACCGCTTGTAAAAAGATTGGCTACCGTGGCGCTGGCACTTTCGAGTTCCTGTACGAAGACGGTGAGTTTTACTTCATCGAGATGAACACCCGCGTTCAGGTCGAGCATCCGGTGACCGAGATGACGACCGGAATTGACATCGTCAAAACACAAATCATGGTGGCTGCGGGCGAAAAATTGCCATTCACCCAGCGCCAGATTCAGATTCATGGGCATGCCATTGAATGCCGTCTGAATGCTGAGGACGCCTACAAGTGCATCCCCTCGCCCGGGCGCATCACCATGTGGCATCCCCCGGGGGGGCCTGGCGTGCGTGTGGACTCGCATGTGTACACCAATTATTTTGTGCCGCCGAACTATGACTCGATGATCGGCAAAATCATTGTCCACGGGGATACCCGCGAACAGGCTCTGGCACGTATGCGGACCGCTTTGGGCGAAACGGTTGTGGAAGGCATCAACACCAACATTGCCCTGCATCGGGAGTTGATGGTGGATGCCAAGTTCATGGAGGGGGGCACGAATATCCATTACCTCGAAGGTTGGCTCGCCAATCACAACCGGTGATGGGGCAAGGTCATGTTTGAACTGCGCCTGATGTGCCCTGAGGATCGGGTTGAGACCCTGAGTGACGCCCTGGATGCGCTCGACGCCCTGAGTGTCAGCGTGGAAGATGCTGATGCCCAGACCGATGCCGAGCAGGCGCTTTTTGGCGAACCTGGCATGCCACCTCCCAAAGAAGGTTGGCAGCGCTCCCGGGTGCTGGCACTGTTTGAAACCCGTGAACAGGCCCAAGCCACGCTGGAACTGCTGCAGGCACAGGATTTTTTCGAGGGCTGTGCCGTATTGGGTATTCAGAATGTGCCGGAGCAGGACTGGGTACGGTTAACGCAGTCGCAGTTCGCCCCTGTCGACATCACGCCTGAATTCTGGATCGTGCCTACCTGGCATGAGCCGCCAGAGAACGCACGTATTGTGATTCGTCTGGATCCAGGTTTGGCCTTTGGTACCGGCACACATCCCACCACACGGATGTGCTTGCGTTGGATTGCCGGCCATGACGGTAAAAAGCATGCGGCGCTGACTCGCGTGCTGGATTACGGCTGCGGCTCGGGCATCCTGGCCATTGGCGCGGCGAAATTTGGGGCTACCGACATTGATGCAGTTGATATTGATCTGGCAGCGGTGGAGTCAACAGTGCTGAATGCACAGGCCAACCATGTCCATTTGCGCGCTGGTTTGCCTGAAACTGCCAACGGGGTTTATCAGACCGTGCTCGCCAATATTCTGGCAACACCCCTGAAGGTCTTGGCGCCGCTACTGTGGTCACGTGTGGCTGCTGGCGGTACATTGGTGCTGGCCGGGATTCTGGAGCGCCAGGCCGACGAACTCAAGGCAGCCTATGCGCCCTACTGTGCACTTCAGGTCACTGATGCTGAGGATGGCTGGATCCTGATGACGGCTACAAAATAAGTGATCGTTATGGCGTGGCCAGGAGGTTTCAGATTTCATGAACTTGATTGCCAGTTGCCCCGCATGCCATACCTCCTACAAGCTGGTCCACGACCAGTTGCGAATCTCCGATGGTTGGGTGCGTTGCGGGCAGTGCAGTGAAGTTTTTGATGCCTCCCAGCACTTGATCGAAGCCGGGGCAGAAGATCCTGTAGCCCCAGTACCTGCACCCGAGGATGACTTTGTTCAAACCCTGCAATTGATGCCGGATCAGATCGCTGGCATTGACCCGCACGCTGCATCGGCTGAAGCAGCCAATGCCAAGCCGCAAGTGTTACCCGCTAATGAGGTGCCATGGGTGACAGCGGCGCTGCTCATCAAGCCTTCGTCAGACCATGAATCTGAACCTGAACCCTCTGGGTTAGCTGCGCCAGACCTGAAACCAGTGGCTGAACCGGTTTCCTTCATGCAGGAACAAACTGGTTGGTCAAGTCGCTTGACGCGTGGCCGGTCTGTGTTTTGGTGGGCTCTCGGTGGATTACTGTTGCTGGGGCTGGTGCTTCAGGTTTTGTATCGAGAGCGTGAATGGATGGCAGCAAGATTTCCTGACCTGAAGCCTGCTTTGAAAGCTGCATGTGAGCTGATGGGTTGTCGCCTGTCGCTTTTGCAGCGTATAGAACATCTGGAAATCGATTCAGCCACTTTTCAGCAAGTGGGACCGGACATTTTTGAGTTGCGCTTTGTGGTCAGGAACAAGGCAGCTTATGCCCAGGCCTTGCCTGCGGTAGAGCTAAGTTTGACCGATTTGGCCGATCAGCCTGTGTTGCGACGCGTTTTTACGCCACTTGATTTAGGCGCCAAGCTTGAGTCGATTGCGCCTTCGGGTGACTGGTCTGCCACCGCCTATCTGCGCGTCCGGGCAGATGCGCCTGGTGGGCGGGCGCAGGGCTATCGGGTGCTGATTTTTTACCCCTGACAAAAAAGCCCGCTGCAGGTTCGGCAACGGGCTGATTTTTCTGAGCAATGGCTTGATCAGGGTTTGGAACCAGTTGGAAATGGCCAGGCAGCCTGCGGGTTGAGCTTGGTTTGCGCTGCGGGTGCCGCTGGCGCTTTTGCAACGGGCTTGGCAGCAGCTTTTTTGGCTGGAGCTTTTGCAACGGGCTTGGCGGCAGCTTTTTTGGCTGGGGCTTTTGCAGCGGGCTTGGCAGCAACTTTTTTGGCTGGAGCTTTAGCAGCGGGCTTGGCGGCAGCTTTCTTGGCTGGAGCTTTTGCAGCCGGTTTTGCAGTAGCTTTTGCGGTGGGTTTGGCAGCAGGTTTTTTTGCGGTGGCCATGTCAATCTCCTTGATCAATTTGCAAAGAGCACTTGACGACAATGTTTGCACGCCAAGCGATCCATGGTGTTGGGTGGGTTCCCAGCACCATGAATGGGGGACAACAAATCTTTGTTACCAGGAGATGCTGGTTCAAAAATTTGTGAAATGAGGTGAGCCATAGATCGCTGTTATTCCCAGGACAAGGCACCACCGGATTGGTATTCAATGACACGCGTCTCAAAGAAGTTACGCTCTTTCTTCAAGTCGATCATTTCACTCATCCAGGGGAAAGGGTTTTCTTCACTGGGAAAAAGTGCATCCAGTCCAATCTGGGTGGCACGGCGATTGGCGATGTAACGCAGGTAACCCTTGAACATGGAGGCATTCATGCCCAGCACACCTCGCGGCATGGTGTCTTCTGCGTAACGGTACTCTAGGTCCACCGCAGTTTCAAACAGAGTCTTGATTTCAGCCTTGAATTCTGCGGTCCAGAGTTGCGGGTTCTCCAACTTGAGTTGGTTGATGAGATCGATGCCGAAGTTGCAGTGCATGGATTCATCACGCAGAATGTACTGGTACTGCTCGGCCGCCCCGGTCATTTTGTTCTGCCGACCAAGTGCCAGAATCTGGGTGAAGCCAACATAAAAAAACAGGCCTTCCATCAGGCAGGCAAACACGATCAAGGACTTGAGCAGGGTTTGATCCGCTTCGGGGG
>JBEGLK010000076.1:0-1580 GCA_041183605.1 Pseudomonadota bacterium | reverse complement strand
GGGATCAGGAACTCGTCTTTGTCGCGAATGGACTTGACCTCGTGATAGGCACTGAAGATTTCGCTCTCATCCAGTCCCAGGGATTCCACAATGTATTGGTAGGCATGGGTGTGAATCGCTTCTTCGAAAGCCTGTCGCAACAAGAACTGTCGGCACTCCGGCGCCGTGATGTGGCGGTAGGTGCCGAGCACAATGTTATTGGCTGCCAGCGAATCGGCTGTTACGAAAAACCCCAGATTGCGTTTGACAATGCGGCGCTCGTCTTCGGTCAGACCATTAGGATCTTTCCAGAGTGCAATATCACGCGTCATGTTGACTTCTTGCGGCATCCAGTGGTTGGCGCAACTCGACAGGTATTTCTCCCAGGCCCATTTGTATTTGAATGGTACGAGCTGATTGACATCGGTCTTGCCATTGATGATGCGCTTGTCCGCCGCGTTGACACGTCGCTGCGGCGTTGTCATCGGAATTGGGGTGACTTGCGAGGGTGCAGCGCTGGCGGTATTTGGCGCGGATGAGAGTTGTGCGGAGGTGGCGGGATGACCTGCAAAACGCGTGGCCGTCAGAGGGTCCAGGTGCTTGATTGCAGGCGTTGGCAAACTGGCAGTAGGTATAACTTCGTCGTCCCAGGTCAACATGTTTTTTCCGATCGGTGAATTATGAGATCTTCTGACATAAATTAAAAGATTTTTGGGCCCGCAAAGCACGGATGCGTGAAGCACTGTGGTGTGTCAACATCGCATCCGCCAGGCGTGTGGCTTGATTACTGGCAAGACTCGCATGTGGGGTCATCCACACCGCAAAACTTGATGTCTGTCGCAGGCACGGCTGCCATCTGCTCACGCGCTGCTGCTGCTGCTGCCTCCAGTGCACTCATGCCGCCTGTTCCAGCCGTTTCACCACCCGAGGACACGGCATTCAAACGACCTGCAGTCACGGTGGATTTCTCCACGTGTGTTGCCGATTGGGTGCGCAGGTAATAAGTGGTTTTAAGTCCGCGGACCCACGCCAGCTTGTAGGTTTCATCGAGCTTCTTGCCGGAAGCCCCGGCCATGTAAATATTGAGCGACTGCGCCTGGTCGATCCATTTCTGACGACGCGCGGCAGCTTCAACCAACCAACGGGTTTCCACCTCGAAGGCTGTGGCGTAAAGCGACTTGATTTCCTCGGGAACACGGTCAATCGGTTGCAGAGAACCATCAAAGTGCTTCAGGTCCATGACCATGACATCGTCCCAGATGCCGAGGCGTTTGAGGTCGCGCACCAGGTAGCTGTTGATGATGGTGAATTCGCCCGACAAATTGGATTTGACCGACAGGTTGCCAAAGCAGGGCTCAATCGAAGCATCAACACCGATGATGTTGGAAATGGTCGCGGTCGGCGCAATGGCCACGCAATTGGAATTACGCATGCCGTGCTGAGCAATTTGTTGCCGCAAGGCGTCCCAGTCGAGGGTGCTGGAACGGTCGACCTCGACATACCCGCCCCGTTCTTGTGCCAGCCGGTCGATGGTGTCGATGGGCAGAATGCCCTGGTCCCACAAAGAGCCTTTGTAGCTCGAGTACTGGCCGCGTTCGCGT
>JBEGLK010000075.1:0-11325 GCA_041183605.1 Pseudomonadota bacterium | reverse complement strand
GGTGACACACTCAAGGGCAGCATCAGCGGCCTGACGAGCATTGAATTAAAGGTGGTTTGAAAGTCGGGATTTGGCTTTCAAATTACACTTGAGCCATGCACCGGACCCCCATCAAACACTGTAAAAATTGTGGCACTGCCGTGGAGTACCGGCTGCCGGACGACGGCGATACCAAGCACCGCGCGGTATGCCCGACCTGCCAGACGGTGCACTACGAAAACCCGCTCAATGTGGTGGGCACCATTCCCACCTTGGGCGACAAGGTGCTGCTGTGCAAACGCAATATCGAGCCGCGCTGGGGCAAGTGGACGCTGCCTGCGGGTTTCATGGAGCTTAATGAAACCGTGAGCGAAGGCGCGGCACGCGAAACTCTCGAAGAAGCCGGCGCCCAGTTCGAGATGGGCGAGTTTTTTTCGCTGGTGAACATCCCCCGCGTCGGCCAGGTGCACCTGTTTTACCGCGCACAACTGCTGAGCGACCAGTTCGACCCGGGTTTCGAGACGCTTGAGGCACGTTTGTTTGACGAGCATGAGATTCCCTGGGACGAGATCGCCTTCAGGACTGTGGGCGAGACCTTGAAGCGCTTTTTTGCCGACCGCCGCCAGGGCAACTTTTCTATCCATGTCTTTGACATCACCTGAGTTCCACACCAGCCTTGAATTCTGGTTTTACCGCGTCGGAGGCTACTTGCTGCTCAACGTGCTGGACGATCCCGCTTGGCTGGCGCTGATGTTTTGCTGAAGCCTTCACCCATGCTGCCTTGTTACCTGCTGCTTGACCTGGAAACCACCGGCGGCAACCCGGTGCATGACCGCATCACGGAAATTGCCGCGGTGCGGGTGGAGCAAGGGGTGGAAGTGGCGCGCTGGAGCACGCTGGTAAATCCGGACGTACAAATCTCAAACTTCATTGAGCGACTCACCGGCATCAGCAATGCCATGGTGGCTAGCGCCCCGCGTTTTGCCGACCTTGTACCTGAGTTGCTGGGCCTGCTGGACGGCGCAGTGCTGGTAGCCCATAACGTGCGTTTTGACCACGGCTTCCTGCTCAACGAATTGAGCCGGCTGGACGTGGCGCTACGCGTCAAGACCCTGTGCACGGTGCGCCTGTCGCGCCTGTTGTACCCACAGTTCAAGGGCCACGGTCTGGATGCCATCATGCAGCGCCACGGCCTGACCAGCGCCGCCCGCCACCGCGCCATGGGCGACGTCGAGGTGATGCAAAGCTGGCTCAAATTGGCCCAGGCCGAGCTGGGCGCAGAGCACGTGGCGGGCCAAGCGCAAACTTTGCTGCAAGGCAGCGCGGCACTGCCACCGCAACTCGATACCAACGTGGCAGACATCCCCGACAGCCCAGGGGTTTACCTTTTTTACGGCGACAGCCCGCTGCCCCTGTACATCGGCAAGAGTGTCAAGATACGCAGCCGGGTCATGTCACACTTTCAGGCTGCCAGCCGCAACGCCCGTGAAATGCGTTTGGCGCAGGAAATCAGGCGCATTGAATGGATCGAGACCGCGGGTGAACTCGGCGCCCTGCTGCTGGAAGCGCGCCTGGTCAAGGCGCGCCAACCGGTGCACAACCGCCAGTTGCGCCGCCAGGGCGACCTGTGCGCCTGGCGGCTCGAGGCCAACCCCAACAGCCGGCCGCTGCTAACGCTGGTGCGCGGCAGCGAACTGGTGCCAACGCAATTTGGCGCTTTATACGGCCCCTACCGCTCGAAAAATCAGGCCCAGAGTGAGCTGCGCGAACTCGCCAACACACATGGTTTGTGCCTGCAGGCGCTGGGACTGGAGTCGGGCAAAGGCCGCTGTTTTGCCCATCAGATCGGCCAATGCAAAGGGGTTTGCTGCGGCGAGGAAGCGCCTGAGCGCCACCACCTGCGCCTGCAAATGGCACTGGCCAGCAACAAGCTGCAGATCTGGCCCTTTGCCGGCAAAGTGGGCTTGCGCGAGCACAATGCCCGTACCGGGCGCACCGACATCCACCTGTTTGAGCAATGGTCCCACCTGGCGACGGTACATTCGGACGAAGAACTTCAGGAGACCTTGCAAAGCCGCAGCGAACCGCTTGCCTTTAATCTGGACACCTACCGCCTGGCGCTCAAGCACCTTTTGACGCCGGGCCACGGCAAGCTCAAAATTCTGGAATTCCCCGCTTCACCATCCATTTCATAGGAGACACACATGAACAGTTCCATAGTTTCAATCCCCAGCCACGACGGCAAAAAGTTTGACGCTTACCTGTCACTGCCGCCAAAAGGTCGTGGACCTGGCCTGGTGATCATTCAGGAGATCTGGGGCGTCAACGACCATATCAAGGCGGTAGCCGATCAGTACGCGATGGATGGTTATGTGGTGCTGGCGCCTGATGTGTTCTGGCGCCAGGAAGCCAATGTCAATTTGAAATACGACGAGGCCGACACCAAAAAGGCCTACCAGTTGATGACGAATCTGGACGAGTCCAATGCCGTGGCCGACCTGGCCAGCACCGTGCAAGCGCTGCGTGCCCAACCCGAACTGAGCGGCAAGGTGGGCTCGATCGGTTTTTGTATGGGTGGCCGGCTGAGTTACCAGCTGGCAGCCCGCGGCGCGGTGGATGCGGCCGTGTGTTACTACGGTGGTGGCATCCAGAACCACCTGGACAAGGCACCCTCAGTCAAAGGACCGATCCTGTTTCATTACGCCGGCCTGGACGCCCACATCCCTGCGACCGCCGTGGCGGCTGTGCAAAAAGCGTTCGAGGGCCGCAGCAATGCGCAGTTTCAGATTTACCCGGATGCCGACCATGGCTTCAATTGCTGGGGTCGCCCGATGTACCAGCAACGTGCGGCAGCGCTGGCACGCGGTCGCACATTGGTGTGGTTGTCCGACCAGCTGGCCTGATGAAAAAACCCGCCCTCTCGATGCTGGATCTGGTCGCCCTGCGCGAAGGCGGCACGGTGGCGCAGGCGCTGGCCATTGCCCTGCGCACCGCACAGCATGCTGAGGCGCTCGGCTTTACCCGCTACTGGCTGGCTGAGCACCACAACATGGCCAGCATTGCCAGCTCGGCCACGGCCGTGCTGGTGGGTTACATCGCCGGTGGCACCCAACACATCCGGGTCGGTTCGGGCGGCATCATGTTGCCCAACCATGCGCCCCTGGTAGTGGCCGAAGCTTTTGGCACGCTGGCCGAGTTATACCCCAACCGGATTGACTTGGGGCTGGGTCGGGCACCGGGTACAGACCGGCTCACGATGCGTGCCCTACGCCGTGACCGGGTTGAAACCGAGCAGGATTTCCCGCGCGATGTGGCCGAACTGCAGCATTTGCTGGGGCCGGTGCAGCCGGGCCAGAGCATTGTCGCCATGCCAGGCGCCGGCACCGAAGTGCCGATCTGGCTGCTTGGCTCCAGCCTGTTCTCGGCGCAACTGGCGGCCGAACGCGGCCTGCCCTACGCCTTTGCCTCGCACTTTGCGCCCCGCATGATGATGGCGGCGATTGACCTGTACCGGCGTTTGTTCAGACCCTCCAAGGTGTGTGTGCCCTTGATTGCCGCCGCCGATGATGCCGAGGCCCAATTTCTGGCCAGCAGCACCTACCAGCGTGTGCTGGGCATCATGACCGGTGAGCGCAAGCCCCTGCAACCACCGATTCGGAATTTCATGCAGCAACTGCATGCGCAGGAACGCGCAGCGATAGACGATTTTCTGGGGGCGGCGGTCATTGGTGGCCCCGACAGGGTCCGCAGCGGACTGGAGGCTTTGGCAGAGCAAACCCAGGCCGATGAGTTCATGCTGGTGTGCGACATTTTTGACCCGGCGCTGCGCCTGCAATCCCTCGATATAGCCGCCAAGATGTTGCCAATTTGAGTTTTTGGTGTTTTGGATATACTGTATTTATTTACAGTATTTCAAATTGCCATGTCAGCTGCACTTCAATGGATCGTCAACGCCACTCCCGCGCCGGGTGATGGCCTTCATCATCCGTTTGACCCAGGAAAACTCCCAGGCAAACTAGCCCAGGCCATCTGGCGCGGCACCGACTTGGCACAGATCGGCCAAGCCGTGCTTGCCAGCGGTTTTGCAGAACTTGACGCCCAGCTGCCTGGTGGCGGCTGGCCTTGTCATGCCTTGACCGAAGTGCTGCAAGCCCAGCCCGCAGTTTGCGAATGGCGCCTGCTCTCAGGCACCTTGGCCAGACTGGCCAGCAGCGGTGGCCAGATTCTGCTGGTGGGGCCACCCAGGCGACCTCACATGCCAGGACTGGTCAAACTCGGCATCCCGGAAAACAAGTTGCTCTGGATTGCTGCCGACACGATGCCTGAGCGGCTCTGGTGCATCGAACAGCTGCTCAAGGCCAATCCTCGCGGGGGCGCCATCCTGGCCTGGTTGCCACAGGCCCGAGCCGAACAATTGCGCCGCCTGCAGGTACACGCCCAATCCTGTAATTGCCCGGTGTTTTTGTTCAGGCCAGAACAAGCGCAACGGGATGCTTCACCCGCGCCGCTGCGGGTGAAGGCCACCTTGGGACCTGACTGGCAACTACATATTCAGATCATCAAACGCAAGGGCGCCATGCTGGACGGCACCCTCGTGCTACCTTGCGTGCCCGGAACACTGGCCAGCGTATTGACACCGCGACTGATGCGACCCAGCCAGTTGATGACAAAAACGGAGGCCACCCATGTCCATGCACTGGGCCGCGCTGCTGACCAACAACGGCCACGACAACACGCCGCACATTGACGCCCCTGGCCTGGCCGTTTGGGCGCTGCAGTTCAGCCCCCACGTGGCACAAAAGGAGAACACGGTCTGGCTGGAGGTGACACAAAGCCTGCGCCTGTTCGGTGGTGAAGGCCCGCTGCACCAGCTGGTGGAGGCCGGGGCTGCCGAACTGGGTGTCAGGGCATTGGCCTGGGCGCCGACCAGCCTGGCCGCCCTGGCCTGCGCGCGCACGGGTATCCGTGACGGATTTTCAGCGCCACTGGCGCAGGTGCTCGACCCCTTGCCGCTTCAGTCGATTGATGCGGTCAACACCCATCAGGCGACCCTGGCGCGCCTGGGATGCCGAACACTGGCCGATGTGCGCCAGTTGCCCCGTGGCGGCCTCAGCCGACGTTTTGACAGTGAACTGTTGCTGGCGCTGGACCAGGCCTATGGGCTGCGCCCTGAAGGCTACCCCTGGGTCAAGCTTCCAGAAACCTTCACCGCCAAACTGGAATTGCCCGGACGCGTGGACTCGGCACCGGCCCTGATGTTTGGTGCCCGCCGTTTGCTGGTGCAAATGGGCGGGTGGCTGGCAGCACGCCACTGCGGCGTCACTGCTTTCACCTTGAACTGGCGCCATGACGCCTTGCGGGCGCGCGATACGTAGATGGTGGCGAGATCACGGTCCGCACCGCCCGTGCCACCCAAAACGTTGAGCATTTGAGTCGCCTGCTGAACGAAAATCTGGCCAAGGTGCAACTGCTGGCTCCGGCAGGAGAACTGGGCCTGAGCGCCACCGAGGTCACACCCTTGCTTGAAACCAGCCGTTCCTTGCTGCCCGATACCCGTGCTGACGGCGAGGCACTGAATCAGGTGCTGGAACGGATCGAGGCCCGCTTGGGCAAAAAACGGGTGCTGCGGCCCATGCTTATCGAGGATACGCGGCTGGCCCACATGACCCGCTGGCAAGTGATGAACGCGGCCAGACCTGCGGGCAAAGTGCGAATGGTGTCAGGTCCACAACCGACCTGGATTCTCAAAACCCCGCTCCGGCTCGACGTCAGGGATGACTACCCGCTGTATCAGGGCCCGCTGCAATTGCTGCTGGGACCGGAGCGTATTGAAGGTGGCTGGTGGCACCGCGTAAAGGATGCAGATGGCTGTCAACAGACGCTGGATGTGGTGCGCGACTACTGGGTGGCCTTGAGCCAGGACGCAGGCGTGCTCTGGATATATCAGGAACGGCTGCCCAGGGAGCGAACGGCAAGCTGGTATTTGCATGGGCTGTTTGCCTGAAGCAACGCCATGACCACCCTGCCCCCTTTACCTCAGTTACCGGATTACGCCGAGCTGCGCTGCCTCACCAACTTTTCGTTTCTGAAAGGTGCCAGCCAACCCGATGAACTGGTAATACGAGCCCATGCGCTTGGCTACACGGCACTGGCGATCACAGACGAATGCAGCATGGCCGGCATCGTGCGCGCCCACGTGGCAGCCAAGGCCTGTGGCCTCAAGCTGCTGGTGGGTTCACAGTTTTATGTCAGCGGTGAAACACCCTTTAATCTGGTGGTGCTGGCCTGCAATTTGAACGGTTATGGCAACCTGTGCGAGTTCATCACGCGCCTGCGGCGCAGTTCCGAAACGAAGGGAAGTTACCGGCTGCAACTGGAAGACATCCAGGACCCAGCGCTGACCGATTGTCTGGTGCTGGTCTGCCCGGAGCGCAGCAACACCCCGGAGCAACTGCTGACGATCGGGCGCTGGGCACTGAGCCATTTCATGGGGCGTTGCTGGATAGGCGTCGAGCAGCTCTGCACCCTGGACGATGCAATCTGGCTTCATCACTTGAGGCAACTGAGCGACACCACCGCGATAAGGCTGGTGGCCGTGGGTGATGTGCACATGCATGTGCGTTCGCGCAAGCCACTGCAGGATGTCATGACAGCCATCCGGGTTGGCAAACCCCTGACCGAGTGCGGCCTCGACCTGCAAGCCAATGCCGAGCGGCACCTGCGCAGCCGGCTGCGGCTGGCGCAGTTATTTCCGCCAGCGTTGATCGCAGAGACACTCAGCGTGGCGCAGCGCTGCAAATTTTCGCTCGACGAGCTCAAATACCAGTACCCGCAAGAAGTGGTACCTGCCGGGGAGACACCCGCATCTTATTTGCGCAATGTCACCTACCAGGGCGCCGCACGCCGCTGGCCCGAAGGCATGAGCGCCAAGGTACAACAGCAGGTCGAGCATGAGCTGACACTCATTGGCGAACTGCATTACGAGCCTTATTTTTTGACGGTGTACGACATCGTTTCTTTCGCACGCTCCAGGCACATCCTGTGTCAGGGCCGGGGTTCGGCGGCCAACAGCGCGGTGTGTTATTGCCTGGGTGTGACCGAGGTCGACCCGGCGCGCATGAGTGTGTTGTTCGAGCGCTTTATCAGCAAGGAACGCAACGAGCCACCCGACATCGACATCGACTTTGAACATGAACGCCGCGAAGAAGTGATCCAGTACCTGTACCAAAAGTATGGTCGCTCGCGCGCCGCCCTGACGGCAGTGGTGATTTCATACCAGCCCAAATCGGCCATCCGGGATGTGGGCAAGGCGCTCGGCTTTGACCCGGAGTTGCTGGAAAAACTCGCCCGATCCCATCGCCATTGGGACGGCCGCAAAGTGCACACCGACCGCTTGCAAGAGCTGGGACTGTCACTGGATGACCTTGCCGTGCGGCAGTTGATGGACCTCACCAGCCAGTTGATGGGGTTTCCGCGGCATCTGTCACAACACCCGGGCGGTTTTGTACTCACCCGCAGCCCGCTGTCACGCATGGTGCCGATCGAAGCTGCAAGCATGGAAAACCGCACCGTGATCGAATGGGACAAAGATGACCTGGACGCCATGGGCCTGCTCAAGGTCGATGTGTTGGGTCTGGGCATGCTGACGGCGATTCGCAAAGCGCTCGATTGGGTCAGCCTGCGGCGCGGCCATGAATTCCGTATGCAGGACATTCCGCCCGAAGACGCGGACACTTACAAGATGATCTGCCGCGCCGACACGGTGGGCGTTTTCCAGATCGAGTCGCGGGCGCAGATGAGCATGTTGCCGCGCCTGAAACCAAAGTGCTTTTACGACCTGGTGATCGAGGTGGCGCTGGTGCGGCCCGGTCCGATTCAGGGTGGCATGGTGCACCCGTACCTGAACCGCCGCCAGGGCAAGGAAGTGGTGAGCTACCCCAGTGCTGACCTGGAAGTGGCTTTGGGCAGGACGCTGGGCGTTCCGGTTTTTCAGGAACAGGTGATGCAGGTCAGCATCCTGGCGGCGGGTTTTACCCCGGGTGAAGCGGACGGTCTGCGCCGGGCCATGGCAGCCTGGAAACGAAAGGGTGGGCTCGAAAAATACTACAACCGCATCGTCGATGGCATGACAGCGCGCGGCTACCAAAAAGCATTTGCCGAGCAGATTTTTGAGCAAATCAAGGGCTTCAGCGAATACGGGTTTCCCGAGTCGCATGCGGCTTCGTTTGCCCTGCTGGTGTACGCCAGCTGCTGGCTGAAACACTGGGAACCCGCCGCCTTTCTGGTAGCCATGCTCAACTCCCAGCCGCTTGGGTTCTACTCACCCAACCAATTGGTGCAGGATGCAAAACGCCATGCTGTGGCGGTGCGTGCGGTGGATGTGATGTTCAGTGCGCTCGACAGCACCCTGGAAGATTTGCCGGGTGAACCGGCGGTGCGACTGGGCTTGCGCCTGATTGCAGGACTGCAGCGTGCCTCTGCCGAGCGCATCGTGGCCGCGCGCGCACAACAGCCCTTTACGAACGCAGAAGACCTGTCCCGCCGCGCCGGGCTGGAACAGCACGAGATGAAACTGCTGGCAGCGGCTGACGCGCTGGCCAGCCTGTCAGGACACCGCCGGCAACAGGTCTGGGACACCGCGGCATTACATGCACCCCCCCTGTTGCTGCGTGATGCACCGGTGACAGAAGAGCGGCTCGAACTGCCGCCGGCTCCCGAAGGCGAAGAGATTGTGTTTGACTACGCAGCCCTCGGACTCACGCTCAGGCGGCACCCCATGGCGCTGATGCGGGAACGCTTGAATGCAATGCGTTTCAAATCGTCGAAAGCCTTGCGTGAGTTGCCCAATGGCCGCCTGGTGCGCGCCTGCGGCATCGTGACGCTCCGGCAACAACCAGGAACCGCCAAAGGCGTCGTTTTTGTGTCACTGGAAGACGAACACGGCAGCGTGCAGGTGATCGTCTGGAAACATGTGCGGGAGCAGCAACGCAAGGAACTCATGAATGCCAAATTGCTGGGCGTCTACGGCACCTGGCAACGCGAAGGCGAGGCATGCAACTTGATCGCGCAGCGTTTTGTAGATTTGACGCATTGGCTGGGACGCCTCGCCGCACCCAGCCGGGATTTTCGTTAAATTGACGAGCCAACCGGAACCAAAAAAAAGCCCACTACCGTTTTGATAGTGGGCCTTCTTTGGATACTGGGGTGGCTGATGGGGCTCGAACCCACGACAACAGGAATCACAATCCTGGACTCTACCAACTGAGCTACAGCCACCGTGACAGAAATTATAACCGATGAAACTTTACGTTGACCCCAAAATCACCCTGGTTTCATCCTGAAAATCGACTCAAAACTTATTGTTTTTTTACTGGGTTGGGGACCAGGATTTCGGCTTTGAGTTTTTCCTTGAGCAAGGCGTAATAGGCTTGCGATTCCGCACTGGCCCAGGATTGTGCATACTGGTCACGGCCTTGACGCAAGGCCTCTTGTGCTGCAGCTTCACGGGGCACCACACGGTTGACACGAACCAGCGTGTAGCCCTGTTGACCCAGATCAACGCCAACCCAGGTGGGCAACTTGGCAGGGTCGGCGCGCAAGGCTGCGAGCAAGACGGGTGCCGGCAGGTTGAGCGACTGATCACGTGACACCACCTGGGCTGCAGGCAAGTTGGCGGGTGTAGTGCCTGCTTTCCAGAGCGCCAGTTTTTCGGCACCTTCCTTTTGCGCCAGTTCTGAGGCACGGGCTGCAATCACCTGTGCTTGTACCTGCGACTGGACTTCAGCCAAGGGCAGGGTTCGAGCCGGCTGATATGCCACCACGCGGCCAGATACCAATTGATTGGCAGCCGTTTCAACCGCCTCGGTATTGCGTTTGTTGGCAAGAATATCGGCAGCAAACAGCGCGTTCAGGAATTTCTCACTGGCAAGTACACCCGATGCGCCGGGTACGGGGTGGCGCGACAGCTTCTCAACCGTTTTGATCTCGAGCTTGAGTTTGTCGGCAACGGGTTTCAGGCTGTCCGCCTGCTCGTACACCGTGTTGGTGAAGATCTCGGCAATTTCTGCATATTTGCGCTGTGCTTGCTGGCCTTTCAGGTCAGACTCGATGCTGGCTCGAAGTTCCTCAAAAGAACGCTGCGCTGGCGACTTGATGTCGGTGAGCTGAATGATGTGAAAACCGAAGTCAGACTCGACCACATCACTGATGGCGCCCTTTTTCATGGCAAAAACAGCATCTTCAAACGGTTTGACCATGGCTCCGCGCGCAAAAAAGTTCAAGTCACCCCCTTTGGCGGCAGAGCCTGGGTCTTGCGAATTTTTCTTGGCGACATCGGCAAAGGTGGCGGGGTTGGCGCGCACAGTCTTCAACAATTCTTCAGCTTTTTGCTTGGCCTTTTGACGGTCGGCAGCAGCCGCTTCTTTGGGGGCAGTAATCAGAATGTGACTGGCACGGCGCTCCTCAGTGCCGCTCAAACGTGCTGAATTCTGTTCGTAATAAGACTTCAATTCAGCCTCCGGAATCTGGATGCCTTTCTTGACGGCTTCGAGGTCCAGCACCACGTATTCAATTTTGGCTTGCTCAGGCGCCTGAAACAAAGATTGGTTCTTTTGATAAAAAGCTTCGAGCTCGGCCTGGGTGGGGTTGACCTTAGCTGCATAGTCTTTGGCCAGGAGACTGACCAACTGAATTTCACGCTTTTCGAAAAAGGCATTCAAGGCAACATCTGCCACGGCGGGCACGGCAAAAGCCGATGCCCTGACACCCGCTTCAATTTGCTGACGTGCAAGATCAAGACGTAAATTGTTTTCCAAACCCTCAGGTGACAGGCCTTGGCTGGCGGCCAATTGCCGATAACGTTCCATATCGATTTTGCCGTCGGCCTTGCGCAAGGAGGCAATCGTTGGGTCTTCTTGTAAGTACCGGGCCAACCGGGCATCGCTGGTGGACAGTCGGGCCTGCTCGGCCGCCTGCGCCACCACCCGATCGTGCAGCATGCGTTCAAGGGTCGCATAACGTGCTTCAGGGGAGTCGAGCAATTTGGCATCGATATTGGGCATGGAAGCACGCAAACGGTCAGCCTCCACCCGATGCGCTGCGTCCCACTGGGCCTGCGTGATATCCGTCCGACCCACACGAGCCACTGGCACTTCAGTCTCGTTCATACGACGGTAACCATCAATCCCCAACAGAACAAAAGAAGGGATGATGAGCAGGAACATCACCATCATCATGATTCTGGTGTGTTTCCGGAAAATATCGAACATGCGCAAACTCTCCTGTAGGGCAACAAAAAAGGCGAACACAGTGTTCGCCTTTTTGCGGGTGGTGGGTGATGACGGGCTC
>JBEGLK010000074.1:0-8754 GCA_041183605.1 Pseudomonadota bacterium | reverse complement strand
GTGTGACGATCTCGCCGCGCACACCGCGCAGGCCCTGCCACTGGGGCTTTGCGCCCAGGCCGCGGCAGTCCAGCACCCAACGTGTCTTTAAGCCGACCAACACGCCTGATTCACCCGCGTTACCCGATCTACATTGCACCCAAGGAAAACAACTACTTTTTGGTGGGAGCCACCGAGATCGAGTCGGACGACCTGTCACCCATGAGTGTGCGCTCAGCGCTGGAACTGCTCAGCGCGGCCTACACCGTGGACCCGGGTTTTGGCGAAGCCCGCATCGTGGAGCTGGTGGCGCAGTGTCGCCCCACCCTGTCCGACAACCTGCCCGAGGTGCGGCGTTTGGGTGCACGCTGCCTGCAGGTCAACGGCCTGTACCGGCATGGCTACCTGATCGCGCCGGCCATGGTGGACGTGGTGCTGCAGATGCTGCAGGAGGGACGTTCGGACCTGGCAGAAGAAATGGATTGCCGTGTCACTGACGTTCATCGCAACGACGAGGCTTCTGTAGGGCCGACTTCAGTCGGCCATGGTCGAATGAATTCGACCCCACAACGGAACCATGGTCGAATAAATTCGACCCTACAGAAAGACACGGAGACCAGGCCATGACCACCATCAAAGTCCAGGTCAACGGCAATCCGTTTGAGCTGCCCGCCAGTGCCACGTTAGCCGACGCGGTGGCCCTGCTACCCTTGAAGCCGCCTTTTGCCGCTGCCGTCAACCTGCAGTTTGTGCCCAACACCGCCTACCACCACACCCGGTTGCAAGACGCCGATCAGATTGACCTGATCGCGCCAGTAACCGGGGGCTGAGGATTACCCCATGACCATGATTTCTGACAAAACCACCAGCAACGATGCCCTGGTGCTTTACGGACAGAGCTTTGCCAGCCGCCTGCTGCTGGGCACGGCGCGCTACCCGTCGCCCGGCGTCATGCGCGCGGCAGTCGAGCTGGCGCAACCGGCCATGTTGACGGCGTCGCTGCGGCGGCAGAATCTGCAGGCCGGTGAGGCCACGCCCAACAACTTCTGGGCCATGTTGTCCGAGCTGAAAGTGCCGATGTTGCCCAACACCGCCGGGTGCCATAGTGTGCAGGAGGTCATCACCACGGCGCAGATGGCGCGCGAGGTGTTTGGCACGCCCTGGATCAAGCTGGAGCTGATTGGCGACGACTACACGCTGCAGCCTGACACCTTGAACCTGGTGGAGGCCGCCAGCCGCTTGATCAAGGACGGTTTCCAGGTGTTGCCCTATTGCACCGAAGACCTGGTGTTGTGCCAGCGCCTGGTCGACGTGGGTTGTCAGGCGATCATGCCGTGGGCGGCGCCGATCGGCACTGGCAAGGGGCCGCTCAACCCCTACGCCTTGCGCACCCTGCGCGAACGCCTGGACGTGCCGATGCTGGTGGACGCCGGTCTGGGTTTGCCCTCGCATGCGTGCCAGGTGATGGAATGGGGGTTTGACGGCGTGTTGCTCAACACCGCCGTGGCGCTGGCGCAGGACCCGGTGCGCATGGCGGGCGCTTTTGCCCGTGCCACCCAGGCCGGCCGCGCCGCCTTTTTGTCGGGCGTGATGCCCGAGCATGACAGTGCCCAGCCCAGCACGCCGGTGTTGGGCACACCGTTTTGGCACCAGGCTTGAAAGCTTCACCATGCAAAATCTGAACACCATCAAAACCCGGGCCGAAGAGATCGTGCGCTCGCACGAATCACTGGCATTGCAAGCCGACGCGTTGGCACGGTTGCCGATGTTTCTGGCAGCGATTGCAAGCCCTCTGAGCGAGCCCGTCAAGCAGGCAGCCTATGCCGCCTGCCGGGCGCTCGATTTCATCGATGCCGATGCCTTGTGTGTGGCCAGTGCCTGGCAAAAACAAAGCGAACGCACCAGCCAGTTTGACACCAGTGCCTGGCCAATCGAGCCTCAGGATTTTGGCTTGATTGCCAACACATCTGTCCCGGTTGACGCCTTCGCCGCTTGCCCGCATCAATTGGGCTTGTACGCGGTCTTGCCGGATGCTGCTTGGGTGGGGCGCATGGCGCGGGCCGGGGTACCGACGGTGCAGTTGCGATTCAAGTCGGACGACTTGGATGCCATCCAGCGCGAGGTGAATGCCGCGGTGCAGGCGGTGCAAGGCACCGGGGCGCTGCTGTTCATCAACGACCATTGGCAGGCTGCCATCGCAGCAGGTGCCTATGGCGTGCATTTGGGTCAGGAAGACCTTCAAGAGTTGGGCAGCGCCGATCTCAAGGCCATATGCGCAACAGGTCTGCGGCTGGGCCTGAGCAGCCACGGTTATGCCGAGATGCTGCGGGCCGAGGCGGTCAAGCCGAGCTACATCGCACTCGGTGCGGTTTACGCGACCACGCTCAAGCGCATGGCAACGCCGCCGCAGGGGCCGATGCGCCTGAAACGGTACGCCGAGCTGTTACGCGGCACACCCACGGTGGCGATTGGCGGTATTGACGCCGCCCGGCTGCCCGAGGTGCTGGCCAGCGGCGTGGGCTCGGTGGCTGTGGTGCGGGCGCTGGTGGCCGACGATCAGCCCGAGGCGCAAGCGGCCGCGCTGCAAGGCCGCATTGCGGCGCACCTGGCAAACAAGACCCCCTAAGCGCTTAAGGCGCCTTGGGGTTGACCACCTCGGAGGCCGTGCGAAAGGCTTCGACCGAGCTCGGCACGCCGCAATAAATGGCGGCGTGCAGCAACACTTCCTGGATTTCCTTCACTGTGGCGCCATTGTTGAGCGCGCCCCTGACATGCCCCTTGAGCTCGTGCTGCTTGCCAAGTGCGGTGAGCATGCCAACCGTCACCAGGCTGCGGGTTTTCAGATCCAGCCCGTCGCGCTGCCAGACGTCGCCCCAGGCGTTACGGGTGATGTGTTGCTGGATGGGTGCGGTGAAGTCGGTCACACTCTCGAAGGCGCGGGCCACGAAGTCTTCACCCATGACCTGCTTGCGCATGGCCAAACCGTTGTCGAATTGTTGATCACTCATCTCAATCTCTTTCAAACATCAGAAAGCACATCAGCTGGCCGGAAGTACATGGCCAGCGGCTCGAAACCATGGTTCAGGGCTCCACTGCCTGCGCCGTTTTTCATAGCTGCGCCAGCGACCAAGGCACGGCGAACGAATTCACGGGCATTTTCCACGGCTTGCGCCAGCGTTGCACCCAGCGCCAGGTGGGCCGCGATGGCACTCGACAGGGTACAGCCGGTGCCATGGGTGTTGTCGGTGTGGATGCGATACGACTCCAACCAGACCGGCTCGCCGCCCGCTTGCAGCAACACGTCGATCACCTTGTCACCGGGCAGGTGGCCGCCCTTGAGCAACACCGCACGGGCACCGCGTGCCACCAGTTCGGCTGCTGCCTGCGCCATGTCCTGCGGGCTGGCGAGTGTCCGCCCGACCAGCAGGGAGGCTTCGTCGAGGTTGGGTGTGATCAGTGCGACGCGGGGAAACAGCTCGGCCACCAGCACCGTGATGGCCGAGTCGTCGATGAGTTTGGCACCACTGGTGGCGACCATCACCGGGTCCAACACCACGTCTTGCAATTGGTGGCGGTCGATGGCCTGTGCCACGGTGCTGACAATCTCAGGGGAATGCAACATGCCGATCTTGACGGCATCGACCCCGATGTCTTCAACGACCGCATCGATCTGGTCGCGCAGAAACTCGGGAGGCACACCCTGGATGGCGCGCACGCCCATGGTGTTTTGCGCGGTGAGCGCGGTGATGGCGGTCATGCCGAAGCAGCCCAACGCGGAAAAGGTTTTGAGGTCGGCCTGGACGCCGGCGCCACCGCCGCTGTCGGAACCGGCGATCGACAGCACGCGGGGGTACAGGAGATTTCGTTCGGTGTTCATAGGATTGGTTGGGTTGTGAAAATGTTCTTGAATGTTAGTGCAGCTCGCTGCGGGTCGGGTGCCGAACAGATGGCGCTGACCACAGCCAGGCCATCGGCACCGGCTTGCAACACCTCAGCCGCATTGCCATGATGAATGCCGCCAATGGCGACCAGCGGCAGACGGCTCAGGGCACGCACCTGGCGCACGCCGACCAGACCCCAAGGGGCCGCGGTGTCGGTTTTTGTGGGTGTGGCGAAGACCGGGCTGATGCCGAGGTAGTCCGCTGGCTGATCAGCCGCGCGTGCCACGTCGGCCAGGTTTTCCACCGACAGGCCGATAAACACCCCGGGCGGCAGCAGTTGCCGTGCCAGTGCCGCCGGCATGTCGGACTGGCCCAGATGCACACCTTGTGCGCCACAGGCCAGTGCCACGTCGATGCGGTCATTGATGACCAGTGGCACGCCAAACGGTGCGAGCAGGTCTTTGACGGCGAGCGCAAGCGCCACGAAGTCGCGTGTGGCCAGCGTTTTTTCGCGCAGCTGCACACAAGTGACTCCGCCCTGCACCGCCGCCAACACCACCTCAGCCAGGGTGCGGCCGCGCAAACTGGCCTGGTCGGTGACAAGATAGAGGCGCAGCGCCTCGGTTAACGAATGATTCATGGTGCTAGCAGTTAACGCTGAGCTTGAGGCGCTGAATAAAGGTGTCCTCGCCCAGTAATTGCAGTTGGTCGAGCAAGGCCATTTGCAAGCTGCCCACGCCCTGCCCCTTGGCCTGCACTTGTTGCGTGGCCACTTCGCCAACGACGCCCAGATAGGCCATGGCCGACACGGTGGCGCGCCAGGCATCGGGTTGCACCGCACAAAAAGCGCCGATCAATGCCGTGGCCGAGCAGCCCACACCGGTGATGCGTGTCATCCATTCATGGCCATTGGACAGGCTGGCATGGCGACCACTGGCGTCGATCACCTGGTCCACGGGGCCGCTGACACAGACCACAGCAGCGCTGCGGGCAGCCAGGTCGCGCGCGGCCTGCAGGGCATCGGCCACGGCCGCGCTGCTGTCGACGCCACGGGTTTGCGCGGCAATGCCGGCCACACTCATGACCTCCGAAGCATTGCCGCGGATCACACGAGGCATGGCCTGGCGCATCAGCAGCTCGATGCTTTCGTTGCGGTACGGGGTGGCGCCGGCACCCACGGGGTCGAGCACGGTGGGAATGCCGCGCGCGCTGGCCACCTCGAGGGCCTTGCACATGCTGTTGATCCAATAGGGCTCAAGCGTGCCGATGTTGAGCACCAGCGCCTGGGCGATGGCGGCCATGTCGGCCACCTCTTCATGGGCATGCGCCATCACCGGCGAGGCGCCCATGGCCAGCAGCGCATTGGCGTTGAAGTTCATCACCACGAGGTTGGTGATGGAGTGCACCAGCGGGCGCTGCGCGCGCACCGCCATCACGTCAGCCCAGAGATCGGAAGGTAACAAAAGATTGGCCATGACAGATTCCTGTGGGTGATCCGGGGCCGCTCGAGCACAACACCTGTTGTGAACGCTTTCCTACGCTGGCACGACCCAGATCAGGTTCAAGAGTATTTTCTCAGCCACCCGCCCGGGCGGCACCTCTAGCGCTGCGAATTATGACGGATGCGCGGCTTGACCTGGCCCGATGGCCGGGGGCACAGCAACATACCTGCCTTCAGCGGCACTTTGCGCGCCCAGCGTGAGCAGCTGCATGACCGCATGCACCTGTGCGGCCGTCACTCCCGGCTGCGGCGCGAGGCCCCGCAGGTGGTCGCGCAACTGGGCGTAATAGGCCAGGTAGTTGCCCGCCGGTTGGGGCGCAACGGTGCGTACCGACACCGGGGCGGCAAGACCAGGGATGTTTTCCATGCGCAACAACTGGCCGGGCTGTGGATCCTGACCCCATTCGCCGAGCGCATCGAGTTGTGGGCGCTGGCCATTTTTGAGCGCTTCTTCCTGGGTGCTCATGCCGAACTTGGTGAAGCTGCCATGCGTGCCGTGCGCGGCCCAGCGCGGTCCCTGCTCTGCCACCAGTGTGCTGGCGTGCAGGATGACACGCAAACCGCCATGCCGGCTGTCATAACGCAGCACGGCATGGAACCAGTCGTTGACCTGGGCACCATCGCGCAGATTGGCCTGGTCGAGCAGCAGCGCATCTGGCAGGCCAAACAGCACAAGGGCCTGGTCCACCAGGTGGGGCCCGAGGTCAAACCAAAGGCCGGAGCCAGGGAGGTCTTGTTCACGCCAACGCTCTGGCACCAGAGGCCGGTAGCGGTCAAAATGCGAGTCCACCTGCACCACACGGCCAAGCTGACCGCTTTCAATGACCTGTTGCATGGCCAGAAAGTCGCTGTCATAACGCCGGTTCTGAAATACCGTGAGCACCCTGCGCTGGCGGACGGCCAGAGCAAGCAGAGCTTCGGTTTCAGCCAGTGTGACCGTGCAGGGTTTGTCGACCACCACGTGTTTGCCGGCCAGCAAGGCGGCCTGCGCGAGTTCGAAATGGCTGACATTGGGCGTAGCGATCACGATCAGGTCGATGGTGGGGTCGGCCATGGCCTCGCTGGCCGAGGCCGCGCAGCGCACGGCAGGCCAGTCGCGCTGCACCGCATCAATTTGGCTCGACACGATGCAGGCCAGCGTGAGGCCGGGAACACCAGAAAGCAGCGGGGCATGAAAGATTCGACCCGCACCGCCGTAACCGATCAGGGCGACTTGCAAGGGTGCGTGATGGGAGGATTTTTGTGAATTAGGCATAGTGTTCATGTCCGAATCATCTCCGAAAAACGCGCACAATTCGGCGATGCTTCACATTTTGCCTGCGCCGCTCAAGGGTGCCATTGCGAGCACGCTGCTGCTGCTCAATATCTTGTTTTGGGTACCCGTGGTTTTGCTGGGTGCACTGGTCAAGCTGCTGCTGCCATTCAAGCGGGTGCGCCTGTTCATGGATCCGCTGTTGCTGCGCATTGCCGAGGCCTGGATTGCAGGCAACAGTGGCTGGATGCGCTTGACACAGCCTTTGCAGTGGGAGGTGAGCGGTTTGCAGGACTTGAGCTCGCGCCAGTGGTATTTGGTGATTTGCAACCATCAGTCTTGGGTTGATATTCTGGTGTTGCAACATGTGCTGAACCGGCGCATTCCGCTACTCAAATTCTTTTTGAAAAAGCAGTTGATCTGGGTGCCTGTCATGGGACTGGC
The DNA here is from genome assembly GCA_041183605.1 of Pseudomonadota bacterium. GTDB lineage: Bacteria > Pseudomonadota > Gammaproteobacteria > Burkholderiales > Burkholderiaceae_C > Rhodoferax. Next base: position 1,697 of record JBEGLK010000074.1, on the reverse strand, counting down.
CTGGTGGGCGCTGGAGTTTCCGTTCATGCGCCGGCACAGCGAGGCCTACCTCCAAAAACATCCCGAAGAGCGTGGCAAGGACGCGGCCACCACCCGCGCCGCCTGCGAAAAGTATGCGTTGGTACCCACCAGTGTGATGAATTTTGTGGAAGGCACCCGTTTTACTTTGGCGAAACAACAACGCCAACAATCACCGTACAAACATTTGCTGAAACCCAAGGCCGGCGGCATCAGCCTGGCGCTGGACGCCATGGGCGAGAAATTTGGCGCGGTGCTGGACATCACGATTGCCTATCCGGACGGCACGCCCAATTTCTGGCAGTTTTTACAAGGGCGTGTGCCGCGTGTCCTGGTGCATGCACGCACCCTGCCGGTGCCGCGACTGCCTGCGGGTACGGTTGGCGACAGCTCACAAGTCTGGCGCGCGCTGTGCCAGGCCTGGGTCAATCAGTTCTATTAGACCCCTGTACGCGAATTGGTCTAGCGGTCTCTCTCAAAAGGAGACGATATCTGGGTTCGAATCCCAGCAGGGGCACCAGGTTGACCACAAACTCGCGTTGCAAGGCGATGTTGTGTGCGGTGTCCTTGGCCGCACCACCGGGCTTGCGCTCGATGCTCAAAATCAAAATCGGCGGGTCGTCGCCCATCAGGTTGAAAAAGCTGAATGGCGCGGCATTCACCACGCCCGCTTCGTTCACACTGGTGACCAAGGCGATGGGGCGCGGCACCACCACACTGACGGGCGCGGCACCACCACGCTGACCAGCAGCTTGTAGCACTGGCTGGGTGCCATGGTGGAAAAGTCAAATTCCATGGGTGGGCTTTCGGTTCAGGGCAATTGGGTGGCGAGTTCAAGTTGCCACAACTGTTGCAGCAAGGCCCGTGCTGGCGCGTCGCCAATCACCGGTGCGGCCAGCTCAATGAACTTGCCGTCCAGGTCGGCATCGGTCAGCGGGTCTTCGGGGTCGCCCTTGCGGTTGGGCTGGAAGAACACATCTTCGCGCCCATCGTGGGTGACCAAGCGCACCCGCGCCGCGCGTTGTCCCGGAAAGCCCGCATCGATTTGGGCATCGGCGCTCAGGCTCAGTCGCTGCATCAGGCCGCGCACCTGGGCGTCGACCAAGCGCTCGGGCGTGAAGGCGGCCAAGCGCACGCTGCCGTGCACCAAGGCACTGGCCACCATCAACGCCAGCGCAAACGGATAGCCCCAGGTTTTGTCTAGCTCGGGCATGAACTGGAAGTTCATGCCGTAGATGCTCGCGATCAACGTCGGCGGCAGCAAGGCAACGCTGGCCACCGAGAAGATCTTGATGATCTTGTTCTGGTTGATGTTGATGAAACCCACCGTGGCATCCATCAAGAAGTTGATCTTGTCGAACAAGAAGGCGGTGTGGTTGTCGAGCGATTCGATGTCGCGCAAGATCTGGCGCGCTTCTTCAAACTGCTCGGCATTGAGCATCTTGGCGCGCATCATGAAGCTGACCGCGCGGCGGGTGTCCATCACGTTGCGGCGAATCCGACCGTTCAAGTCTTCCTGGCGTGCAATTGCGCCCAACACGTCGCCAGCCAATTCGTCAGTCACGTCTTCTGACAGCACAAGCTTGCCTGCTTTTTCAAGCTGGTCGTAAATGTCTTCAAGGGTGTCCGCTGAGTATTCGGCATCTGCGTCAAAGAGCTTGAGCAACACGTCTTTGGCG
>JBEGLK010000073.1:0-8549 GCA_041183605.1 Pseudomonadota bacterium | reverse complement strand
CAAACCACTGCTACTTACCTGTACAGCAGCCCTTCACAACTCCGCGCTGCGGTTGAGTTGGTTTGAGTGAACTTTCGAATCCCTACTGCCCCGCCAGAACAAGTCCTGCTAACTCGCTCAGCCGGGTTGCCAGGCGCTCAGAGCCCCGCACCACGCGGGGCTTTTTGCTATGGGCTCCTGACTGCCCCGATGGCTACCCACCCCCGAAATCCGTCTCAAACCCCGTTTCGTCTCAGAACCTCCTGACTTTTTCGCCGTGGTACGGCGGCAGGGGGTTGGCGAAAAACTAGGCCGTTGGAGACGTACCGATTAGCTGCGCGGCAATTTATAGAGCGCCGACCCCATAGCGAAGGTTCGCGCGGCCGCAAATTTCAGCCTTCTGGCAAACCTCAGTTTTTCTGTCCGAGCGACTTATGCCGGGAGAGACAGTCAGTTGATTTCGACGGTTCTGAGTCTGAGTGCGCACGCCGGCAGCCAGCGGTATGCCCGCCACGTTGTAGGCAAAGGACAGGAACAAATTCTGCCGGATGTTCTTCATGGTGGCGTGCGAGAGCTTGCGAGCACGCACGATGCCCATCAGGTCACCCTTGAGCAAGGTGATGCCTGAGCTTTCCATGGCGACGTCCGTACCCGTGCCCATGGCAATACCCACCTCGGCGGCCGCCAGGGCCGGGGCGTCATTCACCCCATCACCGGCCATGGCCACCACCCGGCCTTCGCTGCGCAGCCGCTGCACAATGTTCGCCTTGTCCTCGGGAAAGACCTCGGCCACCACCTCGTCGATGCCCAGTTCCTTACCCACGGCCAAGGCCGTGGTGCGGCCGTCGCCGGTCAGCATGACGATACGCACACCCGCCTCGCGCAACCCTTGGAGCGCCGCAGGCGTGGTGGCCTTAATGGGGTCGGCAATGGCCACAAAGCCAGCCAGGCGGCCGCCCAGGGCAACGAAAATCACGGTGGCCGCCTGGGCCCGTTGACGTTCCGCAGCGCCCTGGAGCGAGCCCACGTCGATGCCTTGCTCGGCCAGGAATTTGGCTGCGCCAGACACCACGGCCACACCGTCCACCTTGCCCAGTACGCCTTTGCCCACCGGAGAATCGAAGTCCGTGACTTCGACCAGTTGCAGTTTGCGTTCCTGCGCCGCGGCAACCACGGCCATGGCCAATGGGTGCTCGCTGGCACACTCCACGCTGGCAAGCTTGCCCAGAAGTTCCTCGGGCGAGATACCGGCTACTGGCTCAATGTGCACTACCCGAGGCCGGCCCTCGGTGAGGGTACCGGTCTTGTCCACCACCAGCGTGTCGACCTTCTCCATGCGCTCGAGCGCCTCGGCATCGCGGATCAGCACCCCGTGCTGCGCGCCACGACCGACACCCACCATGATGGACATAGGCGTCGCCAGGCCCAACGCACATGGACAGGCAATGATAAGCACCGCCACTGAAGTGATGAGCGCATAGGAAAACGCCGGAATTGGCCCCCACAACAGCCAGACCACAAAAGTCAGCAGCGCCACCGCGATGACCACTGGCACGAACCACGCCGAGACCAAATCGGCCATGCGCTGGATGGGGGCGCGGCTGCGCTGGGCAGCCGCCACCATGTGCACGATCTGGGAGAGCAAGGTGTCTGCCCCGACCTTCTCGGCCCGCATCACAAAGCCGCCGGTCTGGTTCATCGTGCCAGCAGTGACCTTGGAGCCCGTTGCCTTAGCCACGGGCATGGGCTCGCCCGTGACCATGGATTCGTCCACCGTGCCCTTGCCCTCCGTGAGTTCCCCATCCACGGGCACCTTTTCGCCGGGACGCACCCGCAGCAACTCGCCCACCTGGATGGTGTCGATGGGCACCGTCTCGTCGATGCCCGCCTCAGACACCCGTACTGCCGTCTTGGGGGCCAGGTCAAGCAGTGCCTTGATGGCGCCGGAAGTCTTTTCACGTGCCCTGAGTTCCAGCACCTGTCCCAGCAGCACCAGGACGGTGATTACCGCGGCGGCCTCGAAGTAGATGGCCACAGCCCCATCCTCGCCGCGCAAATCCGGCGGAAACAGGCTCGGGGAGAGCGTGCCGAACATGCTGTAGATCCAGGCTGCCCCCGTACCTATGGCGATCAGCGTGAACATGTTGAGGCTGCGGTGCTTGACGGATGCCCAGCCCCGCACGAAGAACGGCCAGCCCGCCCAGAGCACCACGGGTGTGCCCAGCAGCATTTGGATCAGATTGGAGGTCTGCGCGCCCACCAGGTGCTTGATCTCGAGCAGGTGTCCGCCCATCTCTAGGGCCAGCACAGGCAAGGACAGCACCAGCCCGATCCAGAAGCGGCGGCTCATGTCGCGCAGCTCGGCGCTATCGCCGGTCTCGCCCGTGGCGATCACGGGCTCCAGCGCCATGCCGCAGATGGGGCAGTTGCCGGGACCGATCTGCCGCACCTCGGGGTGCATGGGGCAGGTGTAGATGGTGCCCGGCGTCTTTGGCGCAGTGTCCTCGGGTGCTGTAGATACAAGGTACTGCAGCGGGTTCGCCGCGAACTTGCTTTGGCACTTGGCGCTACAGAAATAGTAGGGACGCCCTTCGTGCGTCAACTTGTGTTCAGACTGCTCCGTAACGGTCATGCCGCACACCGGATCCTTCAGGGCCGGGGCGGCTGGAGGGTGATTGCCGTGATGACGGTGTGTATGCATGTCCATTACTTATTCCTTGTCGTTATTGGTGCGCCGGGGTGTCTGCGCATGACTTCCATGCCCACCATGGCCGCTATGACCGCCATGGCCGTGCATCAAGTGCATCAACGGGCAGGCGAGGAGCAGGAGAAATGGCAGCGCCCCGACGACGTGCGCGAGGTGTTCGGTCAACAGGAAATACGCTGCTACGCCACCAATCACCACAAGACCTATGGCATAGCGAGAACTCCAAAAGCTGGGGGGCGACTCGTGCCCGCCGTGTTGATGGTTCATGGTGACTCCCAATTCGGTGGATGCGTTACTTAGCTGGCGTAGCTGGCAGGCGGTCCAGCATCATCTGCATCGTGGACTCCATCATTTGCATGCGCTTTTCCATCATCTGCTGACGCTCAGCCATGTTGGCGGGCATGCCCTTGCCACCTTGCATGCCACCCATGCCCTGCATGCCTGCGCCCATCTGCTGCATCATTCCCATGCCGTCCTGCATCAGCTTCATGTGCTCGTCCATGTGTGCCTGCCGCTCTGCTGGCGTTTTGGCCGCCAGCATCTTTTCGTGCATCGCTTGCATGGCTTTCATGTGCTCGTCCATCTTGGCCATTGCAGCCATCGGCCCCGCACCCGTTGGCTTCGCGGCCGCCTTCATGTTGGCGGACGCAGGCGATGTGCTGCCTGCTGGGTGATGGGCTTTGTGCTCATCGGCAGTTTGCGCCATCACGCCCAGTGAGAGCGAAGCGACACAGATACCGACCAGGGTATGGCGGATTTTTGACGTAGTGATCTCCTTCTTCCGATGAAAAATCGTCGCAGTCAGCATTCGAACCCTCTGACCGCGACGACACAGCACGCCCGAGCAGCGTGTTCTTACTGAGCGGGCTGAATGTCAGTGACAACCATCTTCCCGCCCTCGTTGACGACCATGAACTTGACCTTGTCGCCGGGCTTCACCTTGCCCAGCAGATTCTTGTCTTTTGCGGTAAACACCATGGTCATGCCGGGCATGTCCATGTGCTTGATTTCTCCGTGCTTGATTGTGACTTTGCCAGCCTCAATATCTACTTTCTTGACCTCGCCTTCGGTCATCGATGCAGCAGGCCGCGACATGTCCATCTTGCTGTGATCCATGGTGGTCTGTGCCACGCTGCCGACAGGCAGGCCAATGCCCATGGCCAAGGCGGAAACGGCGGTGATTTTCTGAATAATGTTCATGGTTATCCTCGTGGGTAGGTGTTGAAAACAGTGGTGCTGCCATCGCGCTGAATCAACAGCACCTGATACGCATCGCGCCGGTTGTCGTAAGCAGGCCCATCCATGCCTGGCGACCCAATCGGCATGCCTGGCACTGCCAGTCCCAAGGCTTTGGGTTTTTCTTTGAGTAGGCGTTGGATGTCTGCAGCGGGCACGTGACCCTCAATCACGTAGCCTTGGATCAATGCCGTGTGGCAAGAGCCAAATTTCTGCGGCATACCAAGGCGTGCGCGTGCGGCGTTGTTGCCTTGGTCAATCACAGTGGTCGCAAAACCATTCTTTTCGAGGTGCGCAATCCAGTCTTTGCAGCAGCCGCAGTTGGGATCTTTCCAGACCTGCAAGATTGCCGGTGCGGCGTAGGCGACCATGGTCGAAGGTGCCAGCGCCAGCACTCCGATACCGGCAAGCCAAATGCGTCGGGTGGTACATGCCATTGAGTGCAGTCGTGACATGGGGCGCTCCTTGTTGATTGCTCAAACTATTTTTTGCTGACCTTGACTTGACCCTTCATACCGGCCTCGTAATGACCTGGCATCAGGCAGGCAAAATTCACAGCTCCTGCTTTTGTGAACTGCCAGACGATTTCCCCCTGCTTTCCAGGAGCCAGCGTGACTTTGCTGGGTTCATCGTGTTCCATATCTGGAAACTTGCGCATCTGCTCCAGGTGTTCCAGCAATTCCTGCTGGGTACCCAAACTCAATTCATGTTTGACCTTGCCTTTGTTTTTGACGATGAAGCGCACCGTCTCGCCCTGCTTGACTTGAATATCGGCTGGCGTGTAGCGCATGTTGTCCGTCATCTCGATGGTGACGGTTCGGCTGGCCTTGCTGGCCACGCCGGGTTTTCCAATTGCCGTCTCGTCGCTATCGTGTCCGTGGCCACCAGCATGGGTGCCACCGGCAAACGCGGCACTGGACATAGCCAGCGCGGCGATCAAGGTCAAGGGCCAAAGGGTGCGGGTCATCTGGGTCATTGCAATTTCTCCTGGGTTAAATGAAAGCGGATCAGTGGTTCTCATGGCCACTGCTGGGTTTGCGCACCTTCACTTCCGTTGGGGTGGGCGGTTTCTGGATACGTGGCATGGATTGCCCGCCTTCCGACTTGAAACGAGCAGGTTCGGCGAGCGGCCCGGTGTATTCGTGCGCCACCGTGCCCTCCGGGTGCTTGAACCACCCCGGATTGCTGTAGTCACCAGGCTTTTGGTCACGACGTACCTTAAGTACGCTGAACATGCCGCCCATCTCGACCGATCCGAACGGGCCCTCGCCGGTCATCATGGGCGCGGTGTTGTCAGGAATGGGCATTTCCATCTCGGTCATGTCGGCCATGCCACGCTCGCCCATCACCATGTAGTCAGGAATCAAGGAATTAATCTTCTTGGCGATCCCACGATGATCAACTCCGATGAGCGTGGGCACGTTGTGGCCCATGGCATTCATGGTGTGGTGGCTCTTGTGGCAGTGGAAGGCCCAGTCGCCTTCCTCGTCGGCGAGAAACTCGATCTGCCGCATTTGGCCGACCGCGACATCGGTGGTGACCTCGTACCAGCGGGTGCTCTTGGGAGTTGGCCCGCCATCTGTGCCAGTGACGAGAAACTCGTGCCCGTGCAGGTGGATCGGGTGGTTGGTCATCGTCAGGTTGCCGATACGAATGCGAACCTTGTCGTTCAACCGCACATTTAATGAATCGATGCCGGGGAAGATTCGGCTGTTCCAGCTCCACAGGTTGAAGTCCAGCATCGTCATGATCTTGGGCGTGTAGCTCCCAGGGTCGATGTCGTAGGCGTTGAGCAGAAAACAAAAATCCCGGTTCACTTCATCGATCAACGGGTGCTTGGCTTTGGGGTGAGTGACCCAGAAGCCCATCATGCCCATGGCCATCTGCGTCATTTCATCCGCGTGTGGGTGATACATGAAGGTGCCGGGACGACGTGCGACAAATTCATATACAAAGGTTTTGCCTGGTTGAATGGCGGGTTGATTCAGTCCAGCAACCCCATCCATACCATTGGGCAAGCGTTGTCCATGCCAGTGAATACTGGTGTGCTCAGGGAGCTTGTTTGTCACAAAGATCCGCACGCGGTCGCCCTCGACCACTTCGATGGTGGGGCCAGGGCTTTGCCCGTTGTAGCCCCAAAGGTGGGCCTTGAAGCCGGGGGCCATCTCGCGCACCACCGGTTCGGCCACCAAGTGAAACTCTTTGACGCCGTTGTTCATACGCCAGGGCAAGGTCCAGCCGTTGAGTGTCACCACCGGGTTGTATGAGCGCCCAGTATTGGGCACCAGTGGCGGCATGGTGTCAGGGCTGGTTTGAATGACGGGCTCTGGCAAGGCTGCAAGTGCCACGCGGCTCACAGCACTGGCTGCAACTGCACCACCGGCGATACTGGCCAATCGAAAAAAATCTCTTCTGGATGTCATTGCTTTACTCTCGTGTTCAATGTCCAGCCGCGCCAGCGCTAGGCGCGCTGGTCATCACGGACAGGGAGGTCATAGTGGGGCGGCCGATCAACGATGCCTGCAAGGCTGCGTCCGCCAGCCAGTACTGCTGCTGCGCAGCGATGGCGGCGGTCACGGTGCCGACTTGATCACGAGCATCGGCCATCAGCTCAAAGACACCAATCAGCATGCCGTTGTAACGAAGCTGGTTTTCTTCGGAGATCACACGGCGCACGGGCAGCACTTCATCCCGGTAATGCTTGGCCACATCAAATGATGTGCGATAGGCCGAATAACTCTCGCGCAAGTGCGAGCCCGCCGCGCGCACCGTGGCCTCCAGTTGATTGGCCGCCGCGAGCGTGCGGGCATTCCACGCATCGCGCTGCATGCCGCCCCAGTCGAAAATTGGTAAGCGAACCGCCACCTCGAATCCGCGCGGTTCGGTTCGGGTTCCTGCTGCGTTGTCAAATACCGTATTGCGCCGCGCGGTCAGTTCGATGTCGGTGAAGCTGGTGATGATGTTCAAGCCTTGTGCCTTGCCCGCGCCAGCCAGTGCGCTTTGCGCCAAACGAATGTCCAGACGACCATTCGTCGCCAATGCGCCGACCGTATTTGGTTCGAGCGGCGCTTTGGGCAAATCGGGCAGACGTTCGGGCAGTTGGAGTTGTTGCCCCTGCGCCTCATCAAGCCCCAGCAAACGAATCAGCTCCTCCCGGCTCGCGGTCGCTTGGTGTTGGGCCGTCGCCAGGCGGGTAGCGGCATCGGCATAGAAAGATTGCTCACGGGCACGACTGATGCGGTTGAAGTTGCCTACCGACTGCATGCGCCGCGCGAGTTCGGCACCTGCCTCGGCGCTTTCAAACACCTGTCGCGCGTAGCTCAGGGCCTGCTGAGCCGCCACGGCACGCACCCAGGCTTGGCGTACCTGCGTCACGCGATTCACCACCTCAGCAGAAAGACGCAATTGCGCCTGCTCGATGCGGCGCTCGGCGATGCCCGTGCGGGCAGGCAAGGTCAAGAGATCCAGCAGACCAAACGAGAGCGAGCGCGCCAACTCCAGCTCATCACCAACCACCATGCGCTCAAAACTGAAGATGGGGTTGGCAATGCGGCCGACCTGTGCGGCGTCGGCGGACTCCGCCCAACCTTGCGCCAGCAGGGCTTGCAAGGCGTGGCTGTTGGTCAATGCGAGCTGCACAGCTTCTTTCTGCCCAAGGGGTTTTGCCAGCAATTGGGCAGCGAGCTGTGCGCGTTGCTCACGTTCCTGATTGCTTTGGGCCAAGCTCAATTGCCCGTCAGTGAAGCCGGTGGTCTCGGTATTGACGCGGTTCACGTTCTGCTCAAGGCTGACGCTGGCACAGCCAGACAAAACCCCGATAGCAACCACGGACACCGCCAGCTTGGCGCGATGAGATGAGAGCAAGCGCTTCATTGCTTGCCTCCCTCATGGTGACCGGCATGCGGATTGGCCGCCGGTGGCGTATCGGGCGCTGGCTGTCCAGTTGCGGCTTCCTTGGCGTAGGCGCGCCAGCCGCCAATCCGGCCAACCCGGTCATTGGCCTCACGCCAGGACTGCACCGCCTGATCGGTGTAGCCCTGATAACTCGCCAATGCAGAGGCGTACTGCAACTTGGTCGGCAATGGATTGGCCTGAATTTTTTCCACTGGCGCGGCCAGTGCGGCACCGGTAGCCAGCACGCAGAGCCACGGCAACAGACTTCTGGACAGGGACGAAGGGTTTGGCATCACCGCAGGCTCCTTTCAATTTGTTGAAACATGAGAAGAGTTTGGGCCACCACCCCTGTCAGGAGGGTGACTCCAAGATGACATTTATGTCATCTTGCTGCCATAAAGACAAAATTCTGTCAGACTAACCGGTAGAAATAGATGGAGCAGGCCCGTGAAAATACTGATCGTTGAAGACGAACCGAAAACCGGCGAATACCTGCGTCAAGGCTTGAATGAAGCCGGTTTTGTGGCGGACTTGGCGGCCAATGGCAGCGATGGGCTGCACTTGGCTTTGCATGGCGAATACGACTTGGTGATCCTGGACGTGATGTTGCCGGAGCTGGATGGCTGGCAGGTGCTGGCCTCATTGCGTCGGCGCGGGTTGGACATGCCGGTGCTATTTTTGACCGCACGCGACCAGGTCGAGGATCGCGTCAAGGGTCTTGAACTGGGGGCTG
>JBEGLK010000072.1:0-14224 GCA_041183605.1 Pseudomonadota bacterium | reverse complement strand
GGCTCAAACCGGCCAGGCCAAATGCCCTTATTGCGGCACGGTTTACAAGCTCAAGGAAGGCGAGCATTTCCACGGCCATTGATCGGTGAAGCGCACACTCATCATCGCCCCGCAGTGGATTGGCGACGCGGTGATGACCGAGCCGCTGTTGCGCCGCCTTGCCGCGCGCGGTGAAAAGCTCACCGTCGGCGCGCTGCCCTGGGTGGCGCCGGTATACCGGGCCATGCCACAGGTTGCAGAGGTCATTGAATTTCCGTTTGCCCACGGTGGACTGCAATGGCGCGAACGTTGGCGCCTGGCCCGGCAGATCAAAGGCCGTTTCGATCGCGCCTACATCTGCCCCAATTCGCTCAAGAGTGCGCTGCTGCCTTTTTTGGCGGGGATTCGGCAAAGGATCGGTTATCTGGGTGAGGCACGGCTTGGCCTGCTGACACAGCGTCTGAAAAATCCGTCCAAGGGGCAGCGTCCACCGATGGTGGCCTTTTATTCGGCTCTGAGTGGTGAATCGGACTTGGCGGGCGACCGGCCGCAATTGCAACTCGACCTGCGGGACGTTGACGCCAACCTGCAAGCCCTGGGTTTGACGCGTTTGGCTTATCACGTGTTTGCGCCGGGTGCCGAATACGGCGAAGCCAAGCGCTGGCCAGCCGCCCACTTTGCTGCGCTGGCCGCGCAACTCGATGCCCCCGTGGTGTTGCTGGGTTCCGGCAAGGAGGTTGATTTGTGCGCGGCCATTGCCAATGCCGCCAACGCCAAGCGTCCCGGGCACTGCCTCAACCTGGCGGGAAAAACCACCTTGGTTCAAGCCCTGGGCGTGATTTCCGCCTGTCAAAGTGCGGTGACCAACGATTCCGGCCTGATGCATGTCGCAGCCGGATTCGGCGTCCGGCAGGTGGCAATATTTGGCTCCAGCAGCCCGCTGCACACGCCACCACTCAACGATCTGGCCAAGGTGATATGGCTCAAGCTGGAGCCAGCCTACCAGCCACCGCTGGACTGTGCCCCCTGCTTCAAGCGCGTCTGTCCGCTCGGGCATACGCGCTGCCTCAACGACATCCTGCCGGAAAGCGTCAGAGCATTGCTGGCGTGAGCTGGCCGGCACGGATGATGCTGTACGTCATGCCCTTGCTGTGGCATCATGCGCGCAGGCACACTCCAAACCCCAATTTGTCCTCATCCCGCCATGAGCACCCCAGGGCCGTCATGCTTTCAAAGTCGCTTGTTTTACCGGCTGGGGAGAGGGGCCGTGCTGATGGGTCTGTGGTGCGCCTTGAGTTTTGCCGCCGCCGCGGCAACTGAGCCAGAACGCAGTTTTTTGACGCCGCCGCAGCGCGCCTGGATCGATAACCATGCAGGCCAGTTGCGTGTCGCGCCCGAGCAAAATTATCCACCCTTCAGCTTCATCGAGGCCGGCAACTGGCGCGGCCTGTCGGCGGACATGGTCCAGCTGCTGAACGAGCGGACACACGCACAGTTCCAAATCCTGCCAGCGCAAAACCTGGACGCCATCCTGGCCGATGTGCGGCGCGGCAACGTGGAAATCGTCACCTCGCTCATGCAAACGCCAGAGCGCTCACAGTATCTAAATTTCACCCAGCCCTATTTCAGGGTGCCCACGGCGATCATCGTCAAGGCTGGTTTCATCGATGGGAGGTGGCCTGATTCGTTCATGAACAAGCGCATTGCAGTGGGCAAGGGTTATGGTGTGCAGAAGTATCTGGAGAGCAACTTTCCTGCCATCAGACTGGCACTTGTTGCCGATGATCTGGACGGCATGCGAAAACTGTCTTTCGGCGAGGTTGATGCAGTCATCATGGATGTGGCCAGTGCCTCCTTTTTCATCGAGCGCGAGAAATTCACCAATCTCCGGATGTTGGCTGCCTTCGAGTACACCTATGACTTGAGTTTGGGTGTGCGCAAGGACTTGCCCGTCTTGCACGAAATCCTCTCCAAGACCCTCGCCAGCATCCCGGAGCGTGATCGGCTGGTTATCCTCGAGAAATGGGTCAGCATCAGCCCGGACCCTTTTTCACTGTTATGGGCAAGGATTCGCCATTGGGTCCCTTGGCTGGCGGGCGTTCTCGTCATCTTGATGGCGGCGGGGTTCATGGCCTGGCGCGTTCAACGACAGCGACGTCAAAGTGAGCAGCGGCTTGGCCAATATTCGCGCAGTCTCATCGAAGCCAGTCTCGACCCGCTGGTAACCATCAGTTCCGAGGGCAAGATCACCGATGTCAACACTGCGACCGAGCAGGTCACGGGTGTTGCGCGGGCCGACCTGGTGGGTAGCGACTTTGCAGATTACTTCACCGATCCGGCATTGGCGCGCGAGGGGTATCAGCGCGCCTTTGCCAAAGGCTTTGTGACCGATTATCCCTTGGCCATCCGGCACACCTCGGGCAAGATCACCGATGTGCTTTACAACGCCAGCGTGTACCGTGACCCCGAAGGCCGGATCATGGGCGTGTTTGCCGCGGCGCGTGACGTGACCGAGCGAAAGCGCGCCGAAAGCCTGATTCAGGCGGCCAGCGTGTTCACCTACGCCCGCGAGGGGATCATGATCACCAAGGCCGACGGTACGATTCTCAACGTCAATGAGGCCTTCACGCGCATCACGGGGTACGGCCGTGACGAAGTCTTGGGCAGGAATCCGCGCTTGTTGAGTTCGAACCGGCAGGACAAGAAGTTTTTTGCGGCCATGTGGACTGACATGCGTGACAAGGGCCACTGGTATGGCGAGCTCTGGAACCGGCGCAAGAATGGCGACTTGTACCTGGAGGCGTTGACCGTCACTGCCGTGCGTGGTGCTGATGGAAGCATCGAGCACTATGTGGCCTTGTTCAGTGACATCACGTTGGTCAGGGAACACCAGAGTCAACTTGAGCACATGGCGCACTTTGACGCGCTGACCCACCTGCCGAACCGATTGTTGCTGTCGGATCGCCTGCTCCAGGGGATGGCACACGCCGATCGACGCGGAAACACACTGGCGGTTGCCTACCTTGACCTCGACGGTTTCAAGGCTGTCAATGACCGGTACGGCCATGAAGCGGGCGACCAGTTGTTGGTGGCCGTTGCCGACCGCATGAAACAGACATTGCGCGAGGGCGACACGCTGGCCCGGCTTGGTGGCGATGAGTTTGTCGCGGTGATGGGCGACCTCACCGACGTGGACGCCAGCTTGCCGATGCTCAACCGTTTGCTGGCCGCAGCAGCCCAACCCGTGACGATGGGTGACCAGATGCTCCAGGTGTCTGCCAGTGTCGGTGTGACGTTCTATCCTCAGGCCCAGGCCATTGATGCCGACCAGTTGATGCGTCAGGCCGACCAGGCCATGTACCAGGCCAAGCTGGCGGGAAAGGACCGGTATCATGTTTTTGATGCACAGCATGACAGCAGCATTCGTGCCCAGAATGAAAGCCTTGAGCGCCTGCGACTGGGTTTGAGTGAACATGAATTCCTGCTGTATTTCCAGCCCAAGGTGAACATGCGAACCGGGCGGGTGATCGGTGCCGAGGCGCTGATCCGTTGGCAACATCCAGAACGCGGCCTACTTGATCCCGCGCAGTTTTTGCCAGTCATTGAAGGCCATCCGCTGGCGCTTGCTTTGGGCGAATGGGTCATCGACACGGCTCTGACACAGGTTGAATCCTGGCGCCGGGCGGGCCTGGAAATTCCGGTCAGCGTCAATGTTGGGGCGCGGCAGTTGCAGCAAGCCGACTTTGTGGAACGGCTGCGCGCGTTATTGGCGGAGCATCCGCAGGTGAATCCGGCCTGCCTCGAGCTGGAAATACTGGAAACCACCGCGCTCGAAGACATTGTGCCCGTCTCCAAATTGATCGAGTCCTGTGCGCAACTCGGCGTGAGTTTTGCGCTGGACGACTTTGGCACCGGTTATTCGTCGCTCACCTATTTGAAGCGGCTGAAGGTCAGGATGTTGAAGATCGACCAGAGTTTCGTGCGCGACATGCTTGAGGACCCGGATGACCTGGCGATCCTGCAAGGCGTGATCGGCCTGGCGGCTGCCTTCAAGCGCGAGGTGATCGCAGAAGGCGTCGAGACCGTGAAACACGGCAGCTTGCTACTGACATTAGGTTGCGATCTGGCGCAGGGTTACGGCATCGCCCGGCCCATGCCAGGCGAAGAGCTGCCTGCATGGGCCATGGCTTGGCAGCCCGAACCCGACTGGCTCAAGGTCTCGGTGGCGCAAGCCAAAGCGCGCGCCATTTGACAAGCGCACCGGGTCTTACCTCGACTCTTTGACGACGTGTTTACCCGGCGCATGAGCTGGATGGGCATGGGTATTGGCGGGTGCAGACTGCGACACCGGCACCTTCAACTCCGTTTTGGACTCCACACCTTTGCTGTCCTTGAAGATCAAGGTCAAAGGTATGGTGGTGTCGGCTTTCAAGGGCAGTTTTATGTCCATCAGCATGAGGTGGTAGCCACCCGGGTTGAGCGCGACGGATTGACCTGCAGGCAGATTGAGACCGTTGGGCATGGCGCGCATTTTCATGACTTCACCCTCCATCTTCATCTCGTGCACTTCGGCCACGGTGGCGACTGGTGTGCTGACACCGACCAGGCTGGCGCCGCTTTTGGCGGTCAGCGTCATGAAGGCACCAGTGGCTTTCTGGCCCTGAACGGTGGCGCGAACCCAGGCGTCTTTGACTTCAACGGTTTGTGCTGCGAGGCTGGTCGACAGGCTGGCAGCCAATAAGAATGCGCTGGAAATAGTGGCGTAGTTCATGTGTTCATCTTTCAGTGGTTGTGATTGCTGCTGGCCTGGACGTCGAGGACGTCGAGGCGTGCTGCAGGTGATTTCAGGCCGTGGGCGTCTTTTCCAGCGGCAGGGATCTCGCTCCACTCGTTGCTGCCCTTCTCGCAGCCCTGGACGACTTTGAACCAAAGGGTTCCCGGTTTCCTGGGCGTGGTGCCCCGAAACACAAATTCATCGGCAAAAGCGTCGGGCAAGGCGTTGTCGCTGCCTTTGGCGGTCCAGCTGATTTCCTGCACACCTTCGGTGAATTTCTTGCCGTGCATCTCGTACGGTTCGGCCAGTTTTCCAATCTTGGTGCTCACGGTCCAGCCGGCTTTCAGCAAAGGTTGTGCCGCGTTGAAGCCGGCGGGCAATATGACAGTCATGGAGGTAGTGGGAGAACCCGCACAACCATGACCTACCTGCAGCACGGCGCGGTAGGAAGCACCGGCAGCTGCGGCCTGGTCTTGCAGGGTCACGTGGGAAAAGGCACTGCCAGCAGCAATCATTGCGCCAGCTGCGAGTGCGATTTTAAAAACAGAAATCGTCATCGTTGAAGTCTTCAAATGCGTTGATGTCACCGGACGGCACAAGCGTGCAACTCCGGCAATGAAATATGAAACAACGTGGCCTCTTGACGAAGGCAGCTTTCAGAGTCAGGACCCAAAAATGTGCCGACTCAGCGCAACTGCGGCAAAAGGCTTTAGATGAAGACCGGAGGGTCGCGCGCGGATGTGGGCTCGGCCAGACGCCAATGCGCGGGCGCAGGAGGCGCCTCTGGCCTGGAAAGGGCCAAAGCCGTCGGCAAGGCCAGCACGAAATCAGCAACCGGTGGTGCGCCGCCAGGGAGGCACATCACGCATTGCAGCGTGTGCCCCGCTTCATCAGCTGGCGTGATGGTGCCATCCTGGGAGACCACGACGGCAACCCCCCCGCCTGTACTGCAGACCAAAGACAGTGTTTGCGGCTGAATCAGCGGCGTTGCGATTGCCGCGCCAATCGACAACAGAAACGACGCCAGCATCCAGCGGATGATGGCGCGGGTTTCGCGTAGGGATTGGAGAGACAGCATGGGCTGGATTTTACTGATCGAGAACACTTTCCATGCGAAGCGGGAAAAAGCTCAAAAAAAAGCCACCCAAGGGTGGCTTTGTAAAAGTTCCTCGGAGAGAGGAACGTCGTTGGAAATTTCGCTAACCTGGCAACATCGTCAAAAAATGATCTGCGACGTGGTCCAGGGTTTTTGCTTTATGACTGTGACAGCAGTGGGATCAAATATAGCGGACCTGCTGGCAATCGAATATCCCCCATATGGGGGGTTTGCGCATGGTTTTTGATGTTCTTTGCTTGATTTTGAGTGATTGCCTATTTTTTTGGCAGATCAAGTACAAAGGTGGCGCCGCCACCGGGTCGGTCTTCGCAGGCGACCCGGCCACCGTGGCGTTGGGCAATGGCTCTGACCAGAGCCAGGCCCAAGCCCACGCCGCCATCACGTTCGGTGGCGCCGGGCAGCCGATAAAAGGGCTCAAAAATGCGTTCGCGCAAATCTGCCGGAACACCAGGACCGCGGTCCGAGACCCGGATCACCACATGGCTGTCCGTTTGGCTCAAGCCCAGGTGGATTTCGCCGGCGCCATAACGACGCGCATTTTCCAGCAGGTTGCGCACCGCGCGGCGCAGCAACTTGCTGACGCCTGGCACGGCCAGCTCCACGGCTGCACCCTCATGCAATTCCTCTGGCAAATCAAGCTCGGCATCGACACGGGCACATTCTTCAGCGGCCAGACCGATCAGGTCCACTGACTCGATGGTGCCCAGGTCGGCTTCGCGGGCGTCGAGGCGGCTGGCCAGCAGGATCTCTTCGATCAACTGGTCCAGCTCGTTGATGTTGCGTGAAATTTCTGCCTTGAAAGCGGGCGAGGTGCCGCCACCCATCAGCTCCAGGCCCATACGAATACGCGTCAGGGGCGAGCGCAATTCGTGCGATGCATTGGCCAGCAGCGATTTCTGCGAGGCCAGCAATGCCTCGTGGGAATGCACCAGCGTCTCGACGCGCTCGGCTGCCTGGTTGAAACGTTTGGCCAGAAAGGCCACTTCGTCCTCGCCGGTTTCCGGCACACGCGCCGACAAATCACCTTCACCCCACTGCTGCACGCCATTTTGCAGGCGCTCCAACCGGCGCGTGAGGGTGCGCACAATCGGGTAGGTGGCCAGGGCCACGGCCAGACCGACCCACACCAGCATCCAGGCAAAACCAAATGGAGGCCGGCTCCAGAACGAAGCCGGTGCGCGTTTGAGGTGCATGCGCATGGTTTGTCCATCCTGCATGCGCACCACAAACTCAGGACCACTGCGGCCGGGGTTGTTGATGCCGGGATGGGTTCTGGGTCGGCTGGGGTCGGGCAGCGCCTCCGCTTCCTGTGACTCGGCGGGCGGCAACATGGGGCCGAGCTCAAAGCGGTGCATCATGCCAAGGGCTTGCAGGTCCTGGCGCTGTGGCCCCATGCTGTCATCATCAGAAAAGGCGCGCGACCGCCCCTTGCCGATGATCTGGCCTGCCTGGTTACGAATTTCCACATCGCGCAGCGGTGGCTCGGCCGCCAGTCGCCAGGCCCAGCCGACCAGCAAGATCAGCACGGCCACAGCCAGCACGACAGCGAGCCAGATGCGAACATAAAGTTTGTTGAACATGATCTGACCCGCAAGGTCTCAGTCTTGCTGCCTGGCAAAGACGTAACCGACACCGCGCACGGTCAGGATGCGTTTGGGATCCTTGGCATCGACCTCGATGGCGGCGCGAATGCGGCCCATGTGCACGTCGATGGACCTGTCAAAGGCTTCAAGTTCACGGCCACGCACCGCTTCCATGATCTGGTCACGCGTCAGCACCCGGCCGGCGCGTTCACCCAGTGCCACCAGCAGGTCGAACTGGTAAGACGTCAGCTCGCACAGCTGGCCGGCCACGGTGACGATGCGCGCGTCCCGGTCAATTTCCAGGCTGCCAAAACGCATGACGTTGTTGTTGCTGGTGCCGCTGCCAGGCATCGGGATCTCACCATGGCGGCGCAACACGGCACGGATGCGCGCCAGCAACTCGCGTGGCTCAAAGGGTTTGGGCAGGTAATCATCTGCGCCCATTTCCAGCCCGATGATGCGGTCCATCGGATCACCCTTGGCGGTGAGCATCAGGATCGGGGTCTGGCCCAACGCGCCGGGCAGGGCCCGTATGCGCCTGCAGGTCCAGAACCACCAGATCAGCGGCTTGTGCCTGCAAGGCGGCCAAGCCGCTTTGCCCGTCACCGGCATGGGTGACCTGGTAGCCCGATTGGCCCAGATATTCGCTGACCATATTGGCCAGGCGCGCATCGTCTTCGATCATCAGCAGGTGTTGGTTCATGCGCATGAGTCTAGTGTCTGGTCACATCCGGGATTTGAAGGGGCCGTAAAGTTGGGTAAATCAGGCCGGTTTGATCTTCGCTGCCAGCCAGACCAGCAACAACACCGGCGCCCCCAGCAGCGCGGTCGCAATAAAAAACTGCTGGTAGCCAAAAGCATCGACATACAGTCCGGAATAGCCGGCGATGAACTTTGGCAACAGCAGCATCATGGAACTGAACAAGGCGTACTGGGTCGCCGAGTAGTTGACATTGGTCAGGCTCGAGAGGTAGGCAATGAAGGCGGCCGAGGCAATACCACCCGCCAGGTTGTCAGCCGAAATCACAAAAATGAGCCCGGTCAGGTCGTGGCCGCGGGTGCTCAAGGCCGCAAACAACAGGTTGCTGGCAGCGCTCAGCACGGCGCCCAGCATCAGCACCCGCATCACACCAAGCCGCATGGCCATGGCGCCGCCGATAAAGGCACCGGCCAAGGTCATGATGACGCCGTAGACCTTGGTCACGGTGGCGACTTCTGCCTTGGTGTAACCCATGTCGACATAAAACGGATTGGCCATGATGCCCATGACCACGTCGCTGATGCGGTAGATGGCGATCAACGCCAGGATCAGTGCCGCCTGCCATTGGTAGCGGCGCAAAAAGTCGGCAAAGGGCTCCACCAGGGTGCCGCGCAACCAGTCCAGCGCGTTTTTGGCCGCGGGCATGGGGCGACGCATGGGCTCGGGCGACATCAGCACGGTCGCCAGCCCCAAACTCATGCTGGCCGCCATGACCAGGTAGGCGGTATGCCAGGCGCCGTGCTGGTAGCCGGTGATGCCGCTCACCTGGGCGGCGGCCGCAATCCACAACACGCCGGCCCCGGCCCAGATCATGGCCAGCCGGTAACCAGTCTGATAGGACGCCGCCAGCGCCGCTTGCCGGTTGACATCGGCCGATTCAATGCGAAAGGCGTCGAGCGCAATGTCTTGTGTGGCCGAACCAAAAGCCACCGCCAGCGCGCCCCAGACCACGGGCGTGAGTGCCACTTGCGGGTCGTTGAAGGACATGGCGATCAGGCCCCACACAATCGCCAGTTGTGACAGCAACAACCAGCTGCGCCGGCGCCCGAGCCAGCGTGTCAGCAGTGGAATCGGCAGCCGGTCCACCAGTGGCGCCCACAACCACTTGAAGGCGTAAGCCAGGCCGACCCAGCTCAGGTAACCGATGGTGGTGCGGTCAATGCCAGCTTCACGCAACCAGAAACTCAGGGTGCCCAGCACCAGCAGCAGCGGCAGGCCGGCCGAAAAACCCAGGATCAGCATGCGCAGGCTGGCAGGCTCCAGATACACACGCAAGGTGCTGGTCCAGGTGGGCTTGGCGGCAGGGGCGGCGGTCGTATCGGTCATGCCGGAATAATAAGCGCTCAGGTCGCGAGCAGCCAGCCGACCAGCGCAGTCAACGCCACCACCAGCACCGGGGACTGCCGGCCATACAGCAGCAGGCCGAATGCTGCCAGCGCCAGTCCGAAATCACTGCGACCATGAATGGCGCTGGTCCAGACCGGGTCGTAAAGTGCCGCGCCAAGAACCCCAACAACGGCCGCGTTGATGCCTGCCATGCTGCGTTGCACGTTGTCGCGCTGCCGTAATAGCTCCCAGAACGGCAGTGCGCCGAACAGCAGCAAGAAAGCCGGCATGAACAAAGCGACCAACAGGGTCAGGCCGGCGAGCCAGCCGCCCGTCGGTGCGGTCATCACGGCGCCGAGGTAAGCCGCAAAGGTGAACAGCGGCCCCGGCACGGCTTGGGCCGCGCCATAACCTGCCAGAAAGGCGTCGTTGCTGACCAGCTGGTTGGGTACCACAGCCTGTTGCAACAGCGGCATCACCACATGACCGCCGCCGAAGACCAGGCCACCGGCCCGAAAGAAGTTTGAAAACGCCGCTGCCAGCGGTGACGGGCTGATGGTGGTGAGCAGTGGCAGCAAGACCAGCAAGGCCACAAACAGCGTCAGCAGAATCACGCCGTTAGCCTTGCTGATGCCATAGTCGTGGTGCTGGGCGGGTGTCAGGCGCGCTGGTTGCAAGGCCCAGCGACCGATCACCGCACCAAAGACGATGGCCAGGATTTGCCCGCTGGCAGACGGCGTGACCAGCACCACCAGCGCCGCCAACACCGCGATGCCGGCCCGCGACCGGTCCGGGCAAAGTGTTTTTGCCATGCCCCAGACCGCTTGCGCCACCACCGCGACCACGGCGACTTTCAGGCCGTGGACAGCACCGGATTGTGCCAAGCCAGCCCAATGCGCGACTCCGAAAGCAAAAAGCATGAGTGCGAGGGCCGATGGCAGCGTGAACCCGGCCCAGGCGGCCAGTGCACCCACCCAGCCGGCACGGCGCAGGCCGAGCGCCATGCCCACCTGGCTGCTGGCGGGGCCGGGAAGAAACTGGCACAAGGCAACCAGATCGGCGTAGCTGGCATCGTCGAGCCACTGCCGCCGTTGGACAAACTCGGTGCGGAAGTAACCAAGGTGCGCTACCGGACCGCCGAACGAGCTCAGGCCCAGCTTCAGAAAGGCGAGAAAGACCTCCAAAGCGGAGCCACGGGGTGGCGTTGTCGGGCCAGTCGCTTCAGACTTGCCAGTCATACTCGATCGTGATCGGTGCATGGTCCGAGAACTTCTCGGTTTTGTAAATGGCTGCCGACTGCGCGCCGCTGGCGAGGCCAGGGGTTGCCAGATGGTAGTCGAGCCGCCAGCCAACATTCTTGGCATAAGCCTGGCCCCGGTTGCTCCACCAGGTGTAGGCCTCGTCAGTGGTATCGGGATGCAGTTGGCGGTAAACATCGACCAGGCCGCCATCACCGAGCAGTTTGCTCATCCAGGCACGTTCTTCGGGCAGGAAACCTGAATTTTTCTGATTGCCTTTCCAGTTCTTCAGGTCAATTTCCCGGTGCGCGATGTTGACATCGCCGCACAGCACAAACTCGCGTTCGGCCTTCAGGCGCTGCAGATGGGGGTAGATCAGGTCCAGAAACCTGAACTTGGCCTGCTGCCGTTCCTCGCCAGAGGAGCCACTCGGGAAATAACAACTGATGATCGAGCGTTTGACATCGGCGCTGTCAAAGCGCAGTTCCACGTAACGCCCTTCGGCATCAAACTCGGGCTCACCAAAACCTGTCAAGACCTCACTGGGTTGCTGGCGACTGTATATTCCTACCCCGGAGTAGCCCTTCTTGGCGGCAAAATGAAAGTAGCCGCGCAACTCGGCAAGTTCTTCAAAGCGGCCCCGCACATCGTCACTTTGGGCTTTGATTTCCTGGACGCAAATACAATCGGGCGCATGTTGGGCGATCCAGTCCGGCAAACCTTTACTGCAGGCCGAGCGGATACCATTGAGGTTCAGGCTGGTTAATTTGAACAAGGATGTCTTCATGTCAGAGCGGAATGGACCCCAAACAATACAAATACCAGGACAGGATGCATTGGCGCTGGAATTTGTTCAGTTTGCGGTGGACTGCGGGGTGCTGCGCTTTGGTGAATTCAAAACCAAAGCCGGGCGTTCAACGCCGGCCTGTTTGACGACGGTGCCAAGCTGGGGCGCCTGGCGCAATTCTATGCCCAGCGCCTGCTCTCCAGTGGCCTTGAATTCGACATGATTTTTGGCCCGGCATACAAAGGGATTCCGCTGGGTGCCGCATTGACGGTGGAGTTGGCGCGACTGGGCCGCAATGTGCCTTTTGCCTACAACCGCAAGGAAGTGAAAGACCATGGTGAAGGTGGTAGTCTGGTCGGCGCGCCGCTGCAAGGGCGTGTCCTGATCGTTGATGACGTGATGTCGGCCGGCACGGCGGTGCGCGAATCCATTGCCTTGATCCAGGCCGCCGGCGCGCGGGCCCATGCGGTTGTCATCGCGCTGGACCGGCAGGAAAAAGCCACTGAAAACGGCCAGGACGTAGACCACAGTGCGGTGCAGTATGTCCAGCAGCAGTTGGGCATGCAAGTGTGCGCCATTGCGCGGCTCGACGACCTGATGCATTACCTGGAACAACACCATGTGCCGGGTCTGGCCGACGCCCATCAGCGGGTGCAAGCCTATCGTGCACGTTACGGTGTGGGTGGAAACGATTGATGGGACTGATGCCATCCCGCAACCGGCTTCGTGCCGCCGCTGGGCTGGTACTGGCTATGTCTGGCGCTGCCCTGTTCGCGCAGACCGGGGCGAGTACCACGCCCCAGATTTACACCTGCACCGATGCCAGCGGGCGCAAGCTCACCTCCGACCGTCCGATTACGGCGTGTAGCGACCGCGAGCAGACCATTCTCAACCCGAGCGGTACCGTCAAGGCCAAGGTGGGGCCGGTGTTGTCACCTTACGAGCAAGGCCAATCCGAAGCCAGAATCCGGGCCGAGCAAAAGGAACGCGCCAAGAAGGAAGAGGAAAAGAGGATGATGCGGGCGCTTTTGATTCGTTATCCCAATCCTGCTGCGCACCAGAAGGACCGGGAAGATGCCTTGGCCCAAATCACGGTGGTCAAGCAGGTGGCTCTTGTGCGCCAGAAAGAGCTGCAGGCCGAACGCAACAAATTGACCGATGAAATGGCCTTTTATGCCAAGGATCCAAGCAAGGCGCCGCCCAAGCTGCAGCGCCAACTCGCTGCGGTAACACAGACCCTGGCCGAGCAGGATCGTTTTCTGGCGGAAAAAGACAAGGAAATCCAGGCAGTGAATGTGCGTTTCGATGAAGAACGTCAGCGCTTGGAACCGCTCTGGCAGGCAAGTCCGGCGCCAGAGGCATCCGGACCGAAGCGCTGATCAGCCCAGTTTTTGCAGCAGCAGGGCATTGACCTGTTGCGGATTGGCCTTGCCCTGACTGCCCTTCATGATCTGGCCCACCAGTGCGTTGAGCGCCTTGGTGTTGCCGGCGCGGAACTCCGCCACATTTTTCGGGTTGGCGGCGATCACCTCATCGACGATTTTCTCCAGCGCCCCGGTGTCGTTCATCTGCTTGAGGCCCTTGGTTTCGATGATGGCATCTACCATTTGGTCAGGGCTGGACCAGAGCACATCGAGCACCTGGCGTGCGGCATTGTTCGAAATGGTGCCGTCCTGGATGCGATTGACCAGCTGCGCCAGTTGTGCCGGTGTCACCGGGCAGGCCGTGATGTCGGCCTCAGCCAGATTGAGCCGGCGCGAGACCTCGCCCATGATCCAGTTGCCCACTAGCTTGGGCTGGCCACAAGCCTGGGTGGCTGCCTCGAAATAAGCCGCCACCTCGCGGCTTTGCGTGAGCGTGGTGGCGTCATAGTCCGACAGGCCGTAATCGTTCGCAAAACGCTGTGCCATCACGCGTGGCAACTCGGTCATGGCGGCGCGCACGCGTTCCACCCACTCGCGGGAAATCACCAGCGGCGGCAGATCCGGGTCGGGGAAATAGCGGTAGTCGGCTGCGTCTTCCTTGGTGCGCATGGCGCGGGTTTCACCGGTGTCAGGATTGAACAGCACGGTGGCTTGCTGGATGGCGCGGCCGTCTTCGATCTCTTCAATTTGCCAGCGGATCTCGTAGTCGATGGCCTGCTGCATGAACTTGAAGCTGTTCAGGTTCTTGATCTCGCGGCGCGTGCCTAAAGCGGCGCCGGGCTTTCGCACCGACACATTGGCGTCGCAGCGGAACGAGCCCTCCTGCATGTTGCCGTCGCAAATGCCGATCCAGGTCACGATCTTGTGTAGTTCCTTGGCATAAGCGACCGCCTCGGCGGTGGAGCGCATGTCGGGTTCCGTCACGATCTCGAGCAGCGGTGTACCGGCGCGGTTCAGGTCGATGCCGGTCTGGCCGATAAAGTCTTCGTGCAGTGATTTGCCCGCGTCTTCCTCGAGGTGGGCGCGCACCAGGCGCACCGATTTCTTTTCGTCGCCGAGGTAAAACTCCACGGCACCCCCCTGCACCACCGGAATCTCGAACTGGCTGATCTGGTAACCCTTGGGCAGGTCCGGGTAGAAGTAATTTTTACGCGCAAACACGCTGCGCTCGGCAATGTGGGAGCCCACGGCCAGACCGAATTCGATCGCACGTTCCACCGCGCCCTTGTTCATGAC
>JBEGLK010000071.1:0-8134 GCA_041183605.1 Pseudomonadota bacterium | reverse complement strand
CCGCCCTGGTGGGCTCGGCCATGAAAATGGTGCAAGGTCAAAAGCAGTAAGCGGTTTCCTCGTTCCCGTAGGGTCGACTTTAGTCGACCTGGCCGACTAAAGTCGGCCCTACAGGGGACAGGCAGATGCAAGTTTGCCCTACAGAGTACCGGAAACACCCTGCACCAGCGCCTCACGCGAGACCAGCAGCACCTGGTCCTCACCCGCGCTGGTGGCAAGCCAGATGACTTCGAGCTTGGGGAATGCCGCTTCAAAATGCGCGCGTTCGTTGCCGATTTCCAGCACCAGAATGGCCTGGTCGGTCATGTGGGCAGGGGCCGCCTGCAGCAGGTGGCGCACAAAGTCCATGCCATCGACACTGCCCGCGGTGTTGCCGTCCAGTGCCAGTGCGGGCTCGGCCTTGAACTCGGGTGGCAGCGTGGCCATGCTGTGCGCATTCACGTAAGGCGGGTTGCACAAGATCAGGTCGTAGGGGCCGCCGTGTTCGGGCATGCCGTCACCCTGGTGCAGGCTGATGCGCTGGTGCAGGCCATGGCGCTCCACATTGATATGGGCCACCGCCAGCGCGTCGGCGCTGATGTCGGAGGCTTGCACCATGACCTCGGGGTAAACCAGCGCGGCCAGCACGGCCAGGCTGCCGTTGCCGGTGCAAAGGTCAAGCACGCGGTGGGTGGATTCGTTGAGCCAGTAGTCCAGGCTGCCTTCCACCAGCACCTCGGCAATCAGCGAGCGCGGCACGATGGCACGTTCGTCCACATAAAACGACACGCCTTGCAGCCAGGCCTCATGCGTCAGGTAGGCGGCGGGCTTGCGGGTCTGGATGCGGGTTTGGATGAGTGCGTCAACCTTGGCCTGTTCCGCGGGGGTGACCAGCCTGGCTGGCGCCGGCTTGTCAGCGTCAGCAGCACCATCCAGCGGGGTGTCCAGCGGCAACTCGAGCTGCCACAAAACCAGCCAGGCGGCTTCGTCAAAGGCGTTTTGGGTGCCGTGGCCAAAAGCCACACCAGCCTCGGTGAGTTGCTGCGCCGCGCCCGTGACGCATTCAAGCAGCGTGAGGCCACCGCCGTGGGCAGACTTGGCCTTCATGCCAGCAACTGCGCATGCAGGTTTTCCATGGTGCGGCGGTAAATGTTCTTGAGCGGCTCGATCTCTGCCAGGTCAATGTGTTCGTTGATCTTGTGGATGGTGCCGTTGGGCGGGCCAAACTCGATGACCTGGGGGCAGATCTTGGCAATGAAACGGCCGTCGCTGGTGCCACCGCTGGTGGAGAGTTCGGGTTTCAGGCCGGTCTCCTGGCCGATGGCCGCCACCACGGCGTCGACCAGGGTGCCAGGCGGTGTCAAAAACGGCAGGCCGCTGAGCGTCCAGGCCAGGTCGTAGGCCAGGTCATGGCGGTCCAGCACCGCCTGCAGGCGGCTTTGCAGCGACTCCGGCGTGGATTCGGTGGAAAACCTGAAGTTGAAGTCGACCACCACCGTGCCCGGAATCACGTTGCTGGCGCCGGTGCCGCCATGGATGTTGCTGACCTGCCAACTCGTGGGCGGGAAAAACGCGTTGCCGCGGTCCCATTCGATACCGATCAGTTCGGCCAGAGCCGGTGCCAGCAGGTGGATGGGGTTTTTGGCCAGGTGCGGGTAGGCAATGTGGCCCTGGATGCCCTTGACGGTGAGCTTGCCGCTGAGCGAGCCGCGGCGGCCGTTTTTGATCATGTCACCGGTGCGGGTGACCGAGGTGGGCTCACCCACGATGCAGTAGTCAAGCACTTCGCCGCGGGCTTGCAGCATGTCGCACACCTTGACGGTGCCGTCCAGCGCCGGGCCTTCCTCGTCACTGGTGAGCAAAAACCCGATGGCCAACGGCGAGGCCGGGTGCGCGGCCACAAATTCTTCGGTGGCCACAACAAAGGCGGCCAGCGAGGTTTTCATGTCGGCGGCGCCGCGGCCAAAGAGTTTGCCGTCGCGCTGGGTGGGTTTGAAGGGGTCGCTGTCCCAGAGTTTGAGCGGGCCGGTGGGCACCACGTCGGTGTGGCCGGCAAAAACCAGCAACTTGCTTGCTTCAGGCCGGGCCGTGGCAGGGCGCTTGGCCCACAGGTTGGTGACTTCAAAATCTGCCGGGCCACTGACGATGGTTTCCAGCTGGAAACCAAGGGCTTGCAGGCGCGCGCCCATGATCTGCTGGCAATGGGCGTCGCTCGGGGTCTCGGAAGGGCAAGCGATCAGGTCACAGGCCAGGGTCAGGGTGGGGTTCATAGAGGGTTCAGTGGTCGAGGTCGAGCGTGATCTCGGTGAATGTGGGCTCGTCGTCATGGTCTTCGACAGGGGCCTGCACCTTGGTGCGGGCGCTGAAGTCGTTTTGCAGGCGCCACATCAGGTTGGTGGGTGAATCGGAGTGGGCCAGGCCTTCCTTGCGATCCACCACGCCGGTGCTGATCAGGCGGGCAATGTCTTCTTCAAAAGTCTGGCTGCCTTCGGCCATGGATTTGCCCATGGCCTCCTGGATGCCGGAAAAGTCGCCTTTTTCGATCAGTTCGGCCACCAGTTTGGTGTTGAGCATGATCTCGACCGCAGCGCTGCGGGTGCCCGAGACATTGCGCAGGAGGCGCTGTGAAATGATGGCCTTGGTGGCGCTCGCCAGGTCACCCAGCATGGTCATGCGCACTTCGGCCGGGTAAAAACTCAGAATGCGGTTGAGCGCCTGGTAACTGTTGTTGGCATGCATGGTGGCCAGGCACAAATGCCCGGTCTGGGCGTAGGCGATAGCGGCACTCATGGTTTCGCGGTCGCGCACCTCGCCAATCAGGATCACGTCGGGTGCCTGGCGCAGCGCGTTTTTAAGGGCGATTTCGGCGCTTTGGGTGTCGGCTCCAACTTCGCGCTGGTTGATGATGGAACGTTTGTTGTTGAACAGGAACTCCACCGGGTCTTCAATCGTCAGGATGTGGCCCGACATGTTGAGATTGCGGTGTTCGATCATGGCCGCCAGCGTGGTGCTTTTGCCCGCGCCGGTGGCGCCCACCATCAGGATCAGGCCACGTTTCTGCAATATCAGATCGGCCAGCGAAGATGGCATGCCGAGCGTGGACAGCGGCGGAATCTCGTTGTTGATGAGCCGGACCACCACAGCCACGCTGCCGCGCTGAACCATGGCGCTGATACGAAAACGCCCCACGCCTGGCAGCGACAAGGCCATGTTGAGCTCCAGGTTCTTCTTGAGTTCCTGAATGCGCTCGGGCGGCAAAACCTCGGCCAGCAGGGCCAGCGGGGCATCGGGCGGCAGGATCTGGCCGTTGATCGGGATGCATTCGCCGCTGATGCGGATCGTGGCGGGGGCATTGGCCGACAGGTAGACATCCGAGCCGTTTTTGTCGGGCATCAGGCGCAGGATGCGCGCCATGGTGCCCATCGGCGCGGCGTTGTCAGTGCTGGTGGTTGCCATAAGGATGCCCCCGGTTGAGAGTTAGTCGCGCAGCAAGTCGTTGAGGCTGGTCTTGGCGCGGGTTTGCGCGTCAACACGCTTGACGATGATGGCGGCGTACAGGCTGTATTTGCCGTTGTCCTTGGGCAGGGTGCCGCTGATCACGACCGAACCGGCGGGCACGCGGCCATAACTCACGGTGTCGTTGGTGCGGTCATAAATGGGGGTGCTCTGGCCAATGTAAACGCCCATCGAGAGCACCGAGTTTTCTTCGATGATCACGCCCTCGACCACTTCGGAGCGCGCGCCAATGAAGCAGTTGTCCTCGATGATGGTGGGGCCGGCCTGCATGGGCTCCAGCACGCCGCCGATGCCAACGCCACCGCTCAGGTGCACGTTTTTGCCAATCTGGGCGCAAGAGCCAACGGTGGCCCAGGTGTCGACCATGGTGCCTTCATCCACATAAGCGCCAATGTTGACGTAGGAGGGCATCAGGATCACGCCCTTGCCCAGGTAGCTGCCGCGGCGCGCCACGGCAGGCGGCACCACGCGCACGCCGGTGGCTTGCAGGCCGGCGGCATCCATGTGGGCAAATTTGGTGGGGACCTTGTCGAAATAGGTCAGGTCGCCGCTTTTGATGACTTCGTTGTCATTGAGCCGAAAGCTCAGCAACACGGCCTTCTTGATCCACTGGTGGGTGGTCCACTGGCCCACGCCATCACGCGTGGCCACACGCAGGTGGCCGGTGTTGAGGCTGTGAATCACGTGTTCGACCGCATCGGTCAGTTCTTTGGGAGCAGAGGCCGCAGAAATGTTGGCGCGGTCTTCCCAGGCGGCGTTGAGGATGTTTTGCAGTTGTTGTGTCATGGCAGAAAAACGTTTGGAGGTAACAGGAATCAGGACTTGCGGGTGCGGACAAACTCGACAATGCGCTGGGCCGCTTCCATGCACTCGGCGGTGTCAGCCACCAGGGCCATGCGAATGCGTCCGGCGCCGGGATTATGGCCACGGGCTTCGCGCGCCAGAAAGGAACCCGGCAACACCGTCACATTGTAAAGAGCGTAAAGCTCGCGCGCGAAAGCGGTGTCGTCGCCGGCCACGTCGGCCCACAAATAGAAACCGGCGTCGGGCAGGGCCACGTTGAGCACCTGCGCCAGCAGCGGGGTGACCTGGGCAAACTTGGTGCGGTACAGCGTGCGGTTGTCCACCACATGGGCCTCGTCCTGCCAGGCGGCGGTGCTGGCAGCCTGCACCACCGGGCTCATGGCGCAGCCGTGGTAGGTGCGGTACAGCAAAAACTGCTTGATGAGGGCGGCGTCACCGGCCACAAAACCACTGCGCATGCCGGGCACGTTGCTGCGTTTGGACAGGCTGGTCAGGATGATCAGGTTCTTGAAATCGCTGCGGCCCAGCTTGACGGCGGCTTCCAGCCCGCCCAGCGGCGGCTCGTCGCGGAAATAAATCTCGCTGTAACACTCGTCCGAGGCAATCACAAAACCGTAGCGGTCGCTCAGGTCAAACAGCTTTTGCCATTCAGACAAAGGCATCACCGCGCCGGTGGGGTTGCCCGGCGAGCAGACAAACAGCTGCTGCGTGCGTGCCCAGACCTCCGCGGGCACGCTGTCCCAGTCGGTGGCAAAGTTGCGCGCCGGGTCGCTGGCCACGTAGTAGGGCTCGGCCCCGGCCATGAGTGCCGCGCCTTCGTAGATCTGGTAGAACGGATTGGGGCAAATCACCAGCGGCGGCTGCGCCTGCTGCGGGTTGATCACCGTCTGGGTCAGGGCAAACAGCGCTTCGCGCGAGCCGTTGACCGGCAGGATCTGGTTGGCCGGGTTCACGCTGACGGCATAACGCTTTTGCAGCCAGGCGGCGCAGGCGGCGCGAAACGAAGGGTCACCGGCGGTGGCCGGGTAGCCCGACAGGCCGCTGGGCGTGGCGGTGATCGATGTCGCCATGGCCTGTTGCAGGAAAAGCGGCGGCTCGTGTTTGGGTTCACCAATGCCCAGGCTGATCGGGCTGTAGGCCGGGTTCGGTGTGACGCCCGCAAAAAGCTGGCGCAAACGCTCAAACGGGTAGGGTTGAAGGCGTGTCAGTAATGGATTCATGGGGCGCGATTATCCCTTGTCATGGTCTTGCTTCTGTAGGGCCGACTTCAGTCGGCCTGGCCGAATAAATTCGGCCCTACAAGCTCAACGGCTGAACCGGCACGTCAAGCCCCAGCCAGCGCTGCGCCGCGGTTTGCAGCGTGGCCGGGTTGCCGGTGGTGAGCAGCCGGCATTGGCCGGTAGCAGCGGTGTCGGCCAGCAGGGGCAACATGCGGCGGGTCTGACGCGCCACCGGTTCGCCGTTGTCGACCAGGCGCACCTGCGGCCCGAGCATTTGCTGCAGCCCTTCGCTGGCAAAGGGGTAGTGTGTGCAGCCCAGCACCAGGGTGTCAATCTGACCCGGCAGCTTGCCGAAATGGCCGATGGCCTGGGTGTATTGGGTGCACAGGGACTTGATCTTCTCGGCGTCATCACGCTCGATGGCATCCGCCAGGCCGTCGCAGGGCTGGCACACAAACTCGGCCTGGCCGGCCAGCGCATCGAGCAAGTGCCTGAATTTGCGGCTGTTGAGCGTGCCACGCGTGGCCATGACACCAATGCGATGGGTCTGGCTCAGGGCAATGGCGGGCTTGAGCGCGGGTTCGACGCCGATGATCGGCAAATCGGCATGGTCCTGGCGCAGCAGGTGCACCGCGGCGGCGGTGGCCGTGTTGCAGGCAATCACCAGCGTCTTGATGGCCAGGTCTTGTTCGCGCAAATAACGGGTGATGACACGCGAGCGGTCAACCACAAAGGCTTCATCGCGCTCGCCATAGGGCGCAAAACCACTGTCGGCAACGTAAACAAAGTCTTCGTGGGGCAGTTCGGCCCGCAGCGCCTTGAGAATGCTCAAGCCGCCAACGCCGCTGTCAAACACCCCGATGGGATTCAACTCACTGACCTGAGACCGCGATGCCCTTGAACTCGCCCGTGGCAATGCGTTTTTGCCATTCAGCGGGGCCGGTGATGTGGGCGCTGGTGCCACCGGCATCCACCGCCACGGTCACTGGCATGTCAACCACGTCGAACTCGTAAATGGCTTCCATGCCGAGGTCGGCAAAACCCACCACCTTGGCGGTCTTGATGGCCTTGGACACCAGGTAGGCGGCGCCACCCACGGCCATGAGGTAGGCGCTTTTATGTTTTTTGATGGCCTCGATGGCAACCGGGCCGCGCTCGGCCTTGCCGATCATGGCAATCAGGCCGGTCTCGGCCAGCATCATTTCGGTGAAGCCGTCCATGCGGGTGGCCGTGGTGGGGCCAGCCGGGCCAACGGCCTCGTCCTTGACCGGGTCCACCGGGCCAACGTAATAAATGACGCGGTTGGTAAAGTCGACCGGCAGCTTCTCGCCTTTGGCCAGCATGTCCTTGATGCGTTTGTGGGCGGCGTCGCGGCCGGTGAGCATCTTGCCGTTGAGCAGCAGGGTGTCGCCGGGTTTCCAGCTGGCGACCTCGGCCTTGGTCAGGGTGTTGAGGTCGACCTTCTTGCTCTTGACGTAATCAGGTGTCCAGGCCACGTCAGGCCAGGTGTCCAGCGAGGGCGGCGTCAGGTAAACCGGGCCGCTGCCATCGAGCACAAAATGCGCGTGGCGGGTGGCGGCGCAGTTCGGGATCATGGCCACGGGTTTGCTGGCGGCATGGGTGGGGTACATCTTGATCTTGACGTCGAGCACGGTGGTCAAGCCGCCCAGGCCCTGCGCGCCAATGCCCAGGGCATTGACCTTGTCGAACAATTCCAGGCGCAGCTCTTCGACCTTGCTGAGTTTGGCGCCGCTGCTGGCTTTGGCCTGCAGCTCGTACATGTCGATGTCGTCCATCAGGCTTTCCTTGGCCATCAGCACGGCTTTTTCAGCGGTGCCGCCAATGCCGATGCCGAGCATGCCGGGCGGGCACCAGCCAGCGCCCATGGTCGGCACGGTTTTCAGCACCCAGTCCACCACCGAGTCGCCGGGGTTGAGCATGTACATCTTGCTCTTGTTCTCGCTGCCGCCGCCCTTGGCCGCCACCGTGACCTCGACGGTGTTGCCGGGCACGATTTCCGAGAAGATCACCGCCGGGGTGTTGTCCTTGGTGTTCTTGCGCTCGAACTGGGGGTCAGCCACCACAGAGGCACGCAAGGTGTTGTCGGGGTGGTTGTAGGCGCGGCGCACACCTTCGTTGACGGCGTCGTCGAGGCTGCCGGTGAAACCTTCCCAGCGCACGTCCATGCCGACCTTGAGGAACACGTTGACGATGCCGGTGTCCTGGCAAATCGGCCGGTGGCCGGTGGCGCTCATCTTGCTGTTGGTCAGGATTTGCGCAATCGCGTCCTTGGCGGCCGGGCTTTGCTCGCGCTCGTAGGCGCGTGCCAGGTGGGCAATGTAGTCGGCCGGGTGGTAATAACTGATGTATTGCAGGGCAGCGGCGACGGATTCAATCAGGTCGGCTTGGCGGATGGAGCTCATTTGGGTGTCCTCAAAGTGCATGAAAAACCGGTTGATCACAATCGTGATCCGATGCACCTGAGTTTAACCAGCCAGCACCAAGGCCTGGCTGACGCCTATCTGCAAAACTTACTGCTTTTGGCCTTGCACCATTTTCATGGCCGAGCCCACCAGGGCTGCCACTTCAGTCATGTTGCTGGGCACGATGAGGGT
>JBEGLK010000070.1:0-8143 GCA_041183605.1 Pseudomonadota bacterium | reverse complement strand
CCGATCGTCGGTGATGTCAAGGACGTGTTGACCGAGATGATTGCCATGATCAAGGAAGGCGCAGCCCGGCCCGATGCCAATGCGCTGGGTGCCTGGTGGGACACGATCGAAGGCTGGCGCAAACGCGAATGCCTCAAGTACGATCCAGGTCAAAACGACATCATCAAGCCGCAGTACGTGGTGGAAACGCTCTGGAACATGACCAAGGACGCCGATACCTACATCACGTCAGACGTGGGCCAGCACCAGATGTGGGCTGCGCAGTACTACCGCTTTGATCAACCCAGGCGCTGGATCAATTCCGGTGGTCTGGGAACCATGGGTGTGGGCATTCCCTACGCCATGGGCATCAAGCTGGCCAAGCCGGAGAGCGAGGTTTTTTGCGTGACCGGTGAAGGTTCCGTGCAGATGTGCATCCAGGAGCTGTCAACCTGCCTGCAATACAACACGCCGATCAAGATCATGGCGCTCAACAATCGCTACCTGGGCATGGTGCGCCAGTGGCAGGAAGTGGAATACGAAGGTCGCTACAGCCACAGCTACATGGACGCGTTGCCCAACTTCGTCAAGCTGGCCGAAGCCTATGGCCACGTTGGCATGTTGATTGAACGGGCCTCTGATGTGGAACCGGCTTTGCGCGAGGCGCGCAAGCTGAAAGATCGCACGGTGTTCATGGACTTCCGTACCGACCCCACTGAAAACGTATTCCCGATGGTGCAGGCTGGCAAGGGCATCACTGAAATGCTGCTGAGCGCGGAGGACCTCTGATCATGAAACACATCATTGCAGTTTTGCTGGAAAACGAAGCGGGCGCCCTGTCGCGCGTTGTTGGCCTGTTTTCGGCCCGCGGTTACAACATCGAGTCGCTCACTGTGGCACCCACTGAGGACCCCAGTTTGTCGCGCATGACGATCCAGACCACGGGTTCGGACGAAGTCATCGAACAAATCACCAAACACCTGAATCGTTTGATTGAGGTGGTCAAGGTGGTTGACCTCACCGAAGGGGCCTATACCGAGCGCGAGCTCATGATGGTCAAGGTGCGCGCGGTGGGCAAGGAGCGCGAGGAAATGAAACGCATGGCAGATATTTTCAGGGGCCGCATCATCGATGTGACCGAGAAAAGCTACACCATCGAGTTGACGGGTGACCAAACCAAAAACGACGCGTTTCTGGATGCGATTGAACGTGGTGCCATTCTGGAAACGGTGCGAACCGGCTCCAGCGGCATCGGTCGGGGCGAGCGGATTTTGCGGGTTTAGTTAGTTGGGGACAGAGCTAAAGATCTGTCCCGCAAGGTTGTTTAATTTAACGGAGCGAGTAATGAAAGTTTTTTACGACAAAGATTGTGATTTGAGCCTGATCAAGGGCAAAACAGTGGCCATCATCGGCTACGGCAGCCAGGGTCATGCCCACGCACAAAACCTCAACGACAGCGGTGTCAAGGTGGTGGTCGGCCTGCGCAAGGGTGGCGCGTCCTGGGACAAGGTTGGCAAGGCCGGCCTCAATGTGATGGAAGTCAACGATGCCGTCAAGAGCGCTGACGTGGTCATGATTTTGTTGCCCGACGAGCAAATTGCCGAGGTCTACAACAACAACGTCGCGCCCAATATCAAGACCGGTGCTTCGCTGGTGTTTGCCCACGGCTTCAACGTGCACTACAACCAAGTCGTGCCGCGTGCTGACCTGGACGTTTGGATGGTCGCGCCCAAGGCTCCCGGTCACACGGTGCGCAACACCTACACCCAGGGTGGCGGCGTGCCCCACCTGATCGCCATCCACCAGGACAAGAGCGGCAAGGCGCGTGACCTGGCGCTGTCTTACGCCATGGCCAATGGTGGCGGCAAGGCTGGCATCATCGAAACCACCTTCAAGGAAGAAACCGAGACCGATCTGTTCGGTGAACAGGCTGTGTTGTGCGGTGGCGCCGTCGAACTGATCAAGATGGGATACGAGACCTTGGTCGAAGCCGGCTACGCTCCCGAGATGGCTTACTTCGAGTGCCTGCACGAGCTCAAGCTGATTGTTGACCTGATTTATGAAGGCGGTATCGCCAACATGAACTACTCGATCTCCAACAACGCCGAATACGGTGAATACGTGACCGGTCCGG
This sequence comes from Pseudomonadota bacterium, assembly GCA_041183605.1. Classification (GTDB taxonomy): domain Bacteria; phylum Pseudomonadota; class Gammaproteobacteria; order Burkholderiales; family Burkholderiaceae_C; genus Rhodoferax. The sequence goes on along the minus strand of JBEGLK010000070.1, from coordinate 6,030 downwards.
AAGTCATCAACGCCCAAAGCCGTGAAGCCATGCGCAACGCGCTCAAGCGTATTCAAAACGGTGACTACGCCAAGATGTTCATTCTGGAAGGCCGTACCAACTACCCCAGCATGACGGCTCGCCGTCGCAACACCGCGGACCACCAGATTGAAATCGTTGGCGGCCAGCTGCGCGCCATGATGCCCTGGATTGCCAAAAACAAACTGGTTGACCAGACACGCAACTGATCCTTGTGTTGCCACAAAGCAAAGGCCACTTCGGTGGCCTTTGTTATTATGGGTGCCCCCTTGGACAAAATGAATGGAAGATGTGAACACACAGAATACCGAACACGCTGATGGTGTGCTGTTTAAGAAGCGTCGCAAAGGCATTTACATCCTGCCGAATCTCTTTACGCTGGCAGCACTTTTTGGCGGCTTCTACGCCATTGTGATGGCGATCAACGGTCGGTTTGACCTCGCCGCGGTTGGCGTTTTTTGCGCCATGGTGCTCGACAGCCTCGATGGTCGCGTGGCACGCATGACCAATACCCAAAGCGCCTTTGGCGAGCAGATGGACTCCCTGTCCGACATGGTTTCGTTTGGCGCTGCACCTGCGCTGATTGCTTATGTCTGGGCCCTCAAGGGTCTGGGGCGCTGGGGCTGGATTGCGGCTTTTGTGTATTGCGCCTGTGCCGCCTTGCGACTGGCGCGTTTCAACGTCAATACCGCGGTGGTGGACAAGCGATATTTTCAGGGCCTGCCATCACCTGCTGCCGCAGCATTGGTGGCCGGCTTTATTTGGGTCCTGACCGACATGGGTATTGCCGGCCCGCAGTGGGCCTGGCCCATGTTTGCCGTGTGCCTGTATGCCGGACTCACGATGGTCACCAACGTGCCGTTTTACAGTTTCAAGGATGTCCAGATGAAGCGCAGTGTGCCCTTTGTGGTGATTGTGCTGATCGCCATGGCCATTGCCATCATCAACATCGACCCGCCCATCGTGATGTTTGGTCTGTTTGTGCTTTATGGCTTGAGTGGCTACGTGATCTACTTCTGGCGCAAGACCAAGGGCATACCCACCAGCGTCATCAGTACCTCGACCGACGAGCCCGATGAACGTGGTTTGCATCAGTGATTTCAGGCTGTGTTATATTGAAGCCATGCAAACATTTTCACTACTGCTAATCCTAACGTCCGGCGGGCGGAGTGGTTAGCGCGTGAGTGCATCAACCCCAAAAGCCCGTCAGCATCCGCGACGGGCTTTTTTGTTGCCCAGACTTTCTTGATCGCCTTTGTATCAATCCCAGGAGAAATGACATGTCAGACAAATTGGTAATTTTTGACACCACCTTGCGTGATGGCGAGCAGTCGCCCGGTGCCTCCATGACACGCGATGAAAAATTGCGCATTGCCCGGCAACTGGAACGTCTGAAAGTCGATGTCATTGAAGCCGGCTTTCCCGCCAGTTCCAATGGCGATTTCGAGGCTGTCAAGGCCATCGCCCAAGCCATCAAGGACTCCACGGTGTGTGGCTTGTCGCGCGCCAATGACCGCGACATCTCGCTGGCGGCCGACGCCGTGCAAGCAGCCAACCGGGCACGGATTCACACCTTCATTGCCACATCGGCTCTGCACATGGAGAAAAAACTCCGAATGACTCCGGAGCAGGTGCTGGAGCAGGCCAAGCTGGCGGTGCGTTTTGCGCGTAACCGGGTGGCCGACATTGAATTCAGCGCCGAAGACGCCTCCCGCAGCGATGAGGACTTCTTGTGCCGTGTCGTTGAGACTGTGATCAAGGAAGGCGCAACCACCATCAACATTCCGGACACCGTGGGTTATGCCATTCCCGAGTTGTATGGCAACTTCATCAAACGCTTGCGCGAACGCGTGCCAAATTCTGACAAGGCCATTTGGTCGGTGCATTGCCACAATGACCTGGGCATGGCGGTGGCCAATTCGCTGGCAGGTGTCATGATTGGTGGTGCGCGTCAGATTGAATGCACCATCAATGGCTTGGGTGAGCGGGCTGGCAACTGCAGTCTGGAAGAGGTGGTGATGGCGGTGCGTACCCGTCGCGATTATTATGATCTGGACGTGGGTATCGACACCACCCAGATTCTGGCTGCCAGCCGCATGGTGAGCCAGACCACCGGTTTTGTGGTGCAACCCAACAAGGCCATCGTGGGCGCCAACGCTTTTGCCCACGCTTCAGGCATTCACCAGGATGGCATCATGAAGGCGCGTGACACCTACGAGATCATGCGGGCTGAGGACGTGGGCTGGACCGCCAACAAGATCGTGCTGGGCAAATTGAGCGGGCGCAATGCGTTCAAACAGCGCTTGCTGGAGCTTGGTGTGCAAATGGAAAGCGAAGTCGATGTGAATCTGGCCTTTGCCAAATTCAAGGAGCTTGCCGATCGCAAGAGCGAGATTTTCGACGAGGACATCCTGGCACTGGTGAGTGAGGAAAATGTGGCGCAAAGCCATGACCAGTTCGGTTTTGTCTCCTTGTCCCAGCACAGCGAAACGGGGGAAATCCCGCAGGCCACGGTGGTCATGACCATTGGTGGCAAGGAAGTGACCGGCACAGCCAACGGCAACGGACCGGTGGATGCATCGCTGAAAGCGATTGAGACGAACGTCAATAGCGGTGCCGAGATGGTGCTGTATTCGGTCAATGCCATCAGTGGTTCGACCGAGAGCCAGGGCGAGGTCACCGTGCGACTGCAAGGCAGTGGCCGCATCGTGAATGGTGTGGGCGCTGACCCGGACATCGTGGTGGCATCGGCCAAAGCCTATCTGAGTGCCCTGAACAAGCTTCAAAGCCAGGCGGAACGGGTGTCGGCACAGGTCTGATAACGGCAAACTGGTTTAACAAAGTTCAGTAAGTACTTGCCACAGATAGACTTTCTTGGGTAAACTTGGCCTTCGCTTACTGGCTTTAAGGAGAGAATTTCATGACCACCGATCGAAACAGCTTTTTGGGCAGAAAAGTTCGTGGTTTGATTTGTCTCCTGGCTTTGTTCAGCTGGTTTGCTTGTGCCCCCGCTGTTAATGCTGCGCCTGACAAAACTCAGGTCAGCAAGCATAAAAAATCCACAGCTGTTGCCAAGCGCCGTTCGACCCAAAAATCCGCTTCGGTCAGGCGCAAAGCCGCACCCGACCGACAGGCTTCAGCTTCCAAACCGTCTGTGGGTCAGTTGGCTGGTTTGCATCAGGCCGCCGATGACCTCAATTTGAAATCGAGTGTGGCTTATGTCATTGATCAGGAGACCCACGAGGTGCTGATCAGCAAAAATGACCAGGCTGTATTGCCGATTGCCTCGCTGACCAAACTGATGACGGGTCTGCTCGTGACCGAAGCAAATTTGCCCATGGATGAAAAGATCACCATCACGCAGCAAGATGTGGATACCGAGAAGGGCAGCAGTTCACGCTTGCAGGTCGGGACTGAACTGAGCCGTGGTGAGTTGTTGCATCTGGCGCTGATGTCCAGCGAAAACCGCGCGGCCCACGCACTGGGACGCACTTACCCAGGCGGGCTGGCCGTTTTTACCAACCTGATGAACAACAAGGCACAGATGCTGGGAATGAAGGATACGCGTTATGTCGAGCCCACCGGTTTGTCCAGCAACAATCGCTCAAGCGCGCGTGATCTGGCCAAGTTGGTTGATGTGGCACACCAGCAGCCATTATTGCGGGAGCTGACCACCTCGCCGGGTTACCAGGTGGCGGTAGGCAAACGTGTCTTGCAATACAACAACACGAATCGTTTGGTCAAGAACCCGAGTTGGGACATCGGACTGCAAAAAACAGGTTATATCGCCGAGGCCGGTCGCTGCCTGGTGATGCAGACCAAGGTGGCAGGCCGTCAATTGATCATGGTTTTTCTGGATTCGGCTGGCAAGTTGAGCCGCTTGGGTGACGCCGAGCGTGTGCGTCATTGGGTCGAAACGGCAGCCAGTGCGGCTTCTGTCAAACCTGCGATGCAGCTGGCAGGCGTTTGATCAGGCAGCCGGATTGACGCGGTAACCCAGGTTCATTGAAATATCCTGCGCCGTGGCTTTGAGTTTCGGCAACCAGGATTCATCAAGTCTTCCGGTCGGGGCTGAAATTGACAGCCCTGCCACCAATTTGCCCTGGTCATCCAGAATACTGGCCGCCATGCAACGGACACCCAACTCAAGCTCCTCATTGTCGTTGGAATAGCCGTCGCGGCGAATTTTGGCGAGTTCCCGTTCCAGTGCAGGCAATTGTGTCAAGCTGTTCTTGGTGTGACCGCTGAGACCGGTGCGTAGCGCATAAGCACGCACCTTGTTGGGGTCATCGGCGGCCAGAAACAGCTTGCCCACCGAAGTCAGGTGCAAGGGCGCACGGCCACCAATGGCACGAATCACCTGCATGCCCGAGCGTTCGCTGTAGGCTCGTTCCACGTAAATGATTTCATCACCTTGGCGGATGCTGAGGTTGACGGGTTGTTGTGTCAGACGGTGCAATTCACGCATCGGCTCCAGCGCGGCGTCACGCACGTTGAGGCGGTTCTTGACCAGATTGCCCAATTCCAGCAGGCGCATGCCGAGACGGTAACTGCCCGCCTGTGGATGATCAACAAACCGACCCAGCACCAGATCGTTGAGGATGCGGTGAGCTGTGGATGGGTGGAGCCCGGTCTTGGCGCTGATTTCCTTGAGAGAAATCGCTTCTTCCTGGGAGGCCAGCACGTCCATCAGCGTCATCATGCGTTCGATGACCTGGATGGTGGGTGTGGAGGTGAGGGGGGAATCAATTTTTCGCATGCAATAAGCCGAAGTGGTATCTTATTTTATCTTGTGAAATTTTAAAGGGTCACGCCGTGATGCCGGTCGTGTCTGACATCTGGCGCCACTGGTTCTCGATTAAAAGTTGAAACGGCTTGAAGCGCGTCTTGTAGGACATCTTGCGGCTATTTGCTATCCAGTAGCCGAGGTAGAGATACGGCAGCCCCCAGCTTCGGGCCTGGCTGATTTGCCAAAGCACGTTGTACGTGCCGAAGGATTGACCCGGCTCTGGATCATAAAAGGTATAGACGGCAGACAATCCATCGTCGACGCGGTCAAGGATGGATACCATTTTGAGCGTGCCGGGCACATTGCCAGAAGATGGTTCACGGAACTCGACCATCCAGGAGTCGACGTTGCTGTGAATCAGAAAGTCCTGGTACTGTGTTATGCCATCGGCGTCCATGCCGCCGCCTGTGTGACGTGCCCGCTGGTAGCGTTGGTACAGGTCGAAATGCTCCGCCATAAAGACGGGCGTTCTGATGCTTGTTGTCAATTGCCGATGCTTCGACCAAGCGCGTTTTTGGCTGCGATCGGGCTGAAAATTGGCTACCGGAACACGTAGCGACACACAAGCTCCGCACTGGGCGCAATGTGGCCTGTAATACAACAAACCACTGCGCCGAAAGCCATTGCGCATCAGGACCGAATAGGCAGACGAGTCAATCAGATGGGCCGGTGTGGCCACTTGGGAACGTGCCATTTGCCCTTCAATATAACTGCAAGGGTAATCTGCCGTGGCATAAAACTGAAGCGTGTTGAGCGCTGATTCCTGGGACTGATTCACTGTGAAACCGTTGTGATTGCAAAGAGTTCCTGCCAGTATAGGGACTTGAAATGCCAGTCAATTGAGGAGCGCTCAGACGCGGCCTGAATCCGCTTGATAAATTCAGTTCTGGGAATCTCGTGTGCGCCCAGTGACATGAGGTGGGCGGTGTTTTGTTGGCAATCAATCTGCTTGATTTGATGGTGCCGGCACAGACTGACCAGGGCCGCCAGGGCAATTTTGGAGGTATCGGACTGGCGGTGGAACATGGATTCGCCAAATACGGCTTGTCCGATCGCGACGCAATAGAGTCCGCCCGCCAATTCACCCTTGACCCAGGTTTCGATGCTGTGGGCGAAACCCGCAAGGTGCAACTCAATATAGGCCTGGATCATGTCGGGCACTATCCAAGTGCCATGGGTACCATGTCGCGGGCTGGCGGCGCAGGCATGAATCACGCGTGTAA
>JBEGLK010000069.1:0-11109 GCA_041183605.1 Pseudomonadota bacterium | reverse complement strand
GCGCTGGGATATTACTTCCGCCATGACGGCCAGGATGACAGCCGGGTGGGTAGCCTGCCTACCCCGGCCCTGCCGGCCGGCAGCTTTGATGCATCACAGGTAGGTGCAGTGGAGGCCACCGGCTACGCAGCAAACCTGGCAGTCCTGCAGCATGCCGCCGCCAGTGGCGGTTTTTTCAATGCCAGTCCGCTGGTGGATGCCGATGGCGTGTTGCGGCGTATCTCGATGCTGCAAATGCTCGACGGGCAACTGCATGAAACATTGAGCCTGGCCATGATGCGACTGGTCATGGGCGGTCCGGCAGTCGCGCTCAATTACGCCGACAACGAGCGCAGCGGCATTGCGCTGGAATCCCTTCAATTGGGCAACAAATACATCCCGGTCGACGCCGATGTGGCTGCCCTGGTGCCGTACCGGGGCAAACAGGGCAGCTTTCCCTATGTGTCCGCCAGCGATGTGCTGAAGGGAAAAGTCTCGCCGGATGTGTTGCGCGGCGCCATCGTGCTGGTCGGTACCACCGCACCCGGCCTGCTCGACCTGCGCTCGGCACCGATGCAGGAGTCCTATGCGGGGGTCGAGCTCCACGCCAACATGATCGCCGGCATGCTCGATGGCAACATCAAGGCGCGACCGGCCTACGTGCTCGGGTTGGAACTGGTGTTCATTTTGATCACCGGTGGTTTTCTGGCGCTGATCTTGCCCGCCCTTAGCCCCTTGGCTGCCACCGTGCTGACGCTCGCCACCACCATGGCCATGCTGGCAGGCAACCTGTATTTCTGGCAAGCCCAGAACCTGATCCTGCCGCTGGCATCGAGCCTGATCCTGATCGGAGCGCTGTTCGTCGCCAACATGTCCTATGGCTATTTTGTGGACGCGCGCGGCAAACGCATGCTGGCTCGCCTGTTCGGCCAATATGTACCCCCCGAGCTGGTCGATGAAATGGCCAAAGATCCGGGCGCCTACAGCCTGGAAGGCAGCAGTCGCGACATGACGGTACTGTTCTCGGACGTGCGCGGCTTCACCACCATCTCCGAAGGGCTCGATCCAAGGCAGCTGACCCAGCTCATGAACGAGTTCCTGACACCCATGACCCATGTGATTCACCATCACCGCGGTACCATCGACAAATACATGGGGGATGCCATCATGGCATTCTGGGGCGCGCCAGTGGAAGACCCGGATCATGCCCGTCACGCGCTGCTGGCTGCCATGGAAATGGTCACCAAACTGGACTCTCTGCAAGATCACTTCAAGTCAAAGGGTTGGCCACCGATCAAGATCGGCGTCGGCCTGAATACCGGCGACATGACGGTGGGCAACATGGGCTCGGAATTCCGGCTGGCCTACACTGTCATGGGTGACGCAGTAAATCTGGGCTCACGCCTGGAGAGTCTGACCAAAAATTACGGTGTCACCCTGATCGTCAGTGAATTCACCAGCGCCCGGGTTCCCGACTTCGCCTATCGGGAACTGGACTGTGTGCGGGTCAAGGGCAAGGACAAACCTGTCAAAATCCTCGAACCCATCGGGCCCGAGCATGAACTCAAAGCCGATGAGCGGGATGAACTGGCACTTTACAACCTGGCGCTCGGGCTGTACCGAGCGCAGCAGTGGGGGCAAGCCAGGGAAGCATTTGCCCGGCTGCACCTGTTGACACCCACACGCGCGCTTTACCCGATGTACCTGGAACGGATCACGCATTTTGAACAGACCCCACCGGCAGCGGACTGGGATGGCACCTACACCTTTTTGACAAAATAGCGCCATGACAAGCATTTCAAAGAATACCGACCTGAACACCGTTGAGGGTTTGCTGGGACGACTCGAGCAGCTCAACGACATCGGAGTGGCACTATCCCAGGAGCGCGACATCACGCGTCTGCTGGAGTACATCTTGATGGCGGCCAAAGGCATTACACACGCCGATGGTGGCACGATTTACAGCAACACGATTTACAGCAAGGTCGTGGGCTCAGACAGTTTGCGCTTTGAGATCTTGCGCACCGATTCTTTGAACATTGCCATGGGCGGCAGCGCCAGTCAGCCCATCAATTTTCCCGACCTGCCGCTGGTCAATTCCCAAGGTGAGCCGAACGACTCGCTGGTGGCTGCCTACGCGGCGATTCATGCGGTCACCGTCAATATTGAAGACGCCTACAGCGAGCCTAATTTTGACTTTTCCGGCACGCGCAAGTTCGACCAGAACACAGGTTATCGGTCGAAGTCCTTCCTGACGGTTCCGATGTGCAACCAGGACGGTGATGTGATTGGTGTGCTGCAGCTGCTCAACGCACTCAAGCCGGGCAGCAACGAGGTCACCACGTTCTCCAAGGCCGACCAGCAACTGGTGGAATCGCTGGCATCCCAAGCTGCGATTGCACTGAGCAACCGGTTGCTGATGAAACAGCTGGAAGACCTGTTTGAATCCTTCATCAGCCTGATCAACATGGCCATTGACGAAAAATCACCCTACACCGGTGGTCACTGTCAACGGGTGCCGGCCCTGACCATGATGCTGGCGGATGCAACAGCACAACACCAGGAAGGGCCGCTGGCTGATTTCTCCATGACGGAGATGGAACGTTACGAGCTCAAGATTGCCGGACTGTTGCATGATTGCGGCAAAGTCACCACACCTGTGCACGTGGTGGACAAGGCCACCAAGCTGCAAACCCTGTATGACCGGATCGACCTGATCGACACACGTTTTGAGGTTCTCAAGCGTGACGCCGAAATCGAGGCGCTGCGCCAACAACTCGCCCTGCGCCCCTGTGTGGATGCAGACGCTGAACGTGCCGCCATGAACCAGCTGCAAGGCCGGCTCGACACACTGGACGCGGATCGCAACTTTTTGCGCACCGCCAATTCCGGCGGCGAATTCATGAGTGATGCCGCAGTGGCCCGTGTCAAGCAGATTGGCAGCCAATACCAATGGCGCAACGCCGAAGGGCAACTCAGCAACTTCCTGACTGCCGACGAAATCGACAACCTATGCATCCGCAAGGGCACCCTGACCGCGGCTGAGCGCGACACGATCAACTACCACATCGTGGCAACCAACAAGATGCTGGAGAAATTGCCCTGGCCGAAACACCTGCAAAACGTTCCCGAATTTGCCGGCGGTCACCACGAGCGCATGGATGGCAAGGGTTACCCCAAGGGGCTCACGCGCGAGCAGATGTCGGTGCAGGCGCGCATCATGGGGATTGCCGATATTTTTGAGGCACTGACCGCGTCTGACCGGCCTTACAAGAACGGCATGAAGCTGTCACAAGCCATCAACATCATGGTCAGGATGAAGGACGAGGGTCATATTGACCCCGACTTGTTTGATATCTTCATCCAGCAGGGGGTTTACCAGCGTTATGCCCAGGAGTTTGTCGACCCGATGCAAATTGACGAGGTCAAGCTCGGTAGCCACGCATGAATTTGCTGGCCTTTGACACCAGCACCGACAACATGTCCATCGCCGTGCAAGGCGGTGCAGGTGAGGCGGATCTGCACCAGCATAACGCCGCTGGTGGTGCGCAAACTTCCACTCACCTGATTCCCGAAATCCAGCGACTCATGGCCTTGGCGCAACTGCGCTTTGAAGATCTTGATGCGATTGTGTTTGGCGCCGGACCGGGCTCTTTCACTGGCTTGCGTACTGCCTGTTCAGTGGCCCAAGGCCTGGCACTGGGTGCAGCGCTGCCAGTCTTGCCGGTCGATACCTTGCTGGCCGTGGCCGAGGAGGCTCGATGGCTGAAAGGCAATACGCAAGTCTTTACCGTGACAGCCCTGCTCGATGCCCGCATGGACGAGTTGTACACCGCGCGCTTTGGGTTTGCGGGGGGCAGCTGGACCCGGCACACCAACGACCGCCTGATCAAACCCGAAGAGCTGATCTGGAACGGCACCGATGTGCTGGCAGGCAATGTATTTGAGGGATACGGCGCACGTTTGCACCAGCACGCGCCACGGACCGTGGCGCAACCCACCGCCGCGGCCCTGCTGCGCCTGGCCCCCGCTCTGCTGGCCAGCGGCGGTGCTGTGGCAGCCGAGCAGGCAATACCCACTTACATTCGCGACAAGGTGGCGCAAACCACACAGGAGCGCATGGCCAGCAAGGCCGGCGTGGGCGCATGAACACATGCCAGCCCGTGGCCCAGGTCCGTTTTGAGGTCATGACCGACAACCATCTTGATGCCGTCACGGCGCTGGAACAACAGGTCCATTCCCATCCTTGGCAGAGGCGCCATTTCTCGGACTGTCTGGCCAGCGGTTATGAGGCCCAGTTACTCATGGCAGACCATCAGTTGCTGGGCTATTTTGTAGCCATGAAAGGTGTTGACGAGGTGCACCTGCTGAACCTGGCCGTGGCACCCGCTTACCAGCGCCAGGGCTTGGCCCGCGTCATGCTGGAAGCGTTGGCCCTGTGGTCGGTTGGCCAGGGGGCGCAGTGGCTGTGGCTGGAAGCGCGCCACACCAACACCCGTGCGATTCACATCTACAAGGCCCACGGCTTTCGCAACATGGGCGTGCGGCGCGAGTATTACCCCGCAAAGGACGGGCGGCGCGAAGACGCAGTCATCATGAGCCTGCAACTCCAGGATGGGCCCGGTCAGGAGCCCGCACCATGAGCCTGGATCTCGATGCGCGTCAACGTGCCATGCTGCTGGAGATGGGAGTGCGTGTTTGGGAGCCGCTCACCACGACCGAGTCGCAGCCGCTGTTAACTGACCACGCCAGCGCCCGCCCCGTGCCCGAGAAGCCCGAGTTCGTCCCTGTTGCAGTCACGGCGCCTGCTGCACCTGACGAACCGGCCGGCCAGCCCTTGCCGCTTGCTGCAGAGCCAAGCCCGCGCGCACCGAACCCCCTGCCTAGCCCGACCCAGGTGACACCTATGGCCAACGGCATAAGCGACATGGATTGGCCCGACTTGAACGAGGCTGTTCGTCATTGCCAGGCCTGCCCCATGTGCTTGGGGCGCCGCGCTCCGGTGCTGATAGCCCCGCAACAGAGCAACACCTGCGACTGGCTGCTGGTGGGTGACCCGCCGGATGAAGCGCAGGAGCGTGCCGGCCAGCCTTTCGTCGAGGAAGCCGGCCAACTGCTGGACAACATGTTGCGTGCTGTGGGTGTGCGCCGATGGAACCAGGATGCCCATGACGGCCTGGCGCAAACAGCTGCCTCACGCGCCTACCTGACCCATGTGCTGAAGTGCCGCCCGGCTCTGACACGTGCACCCAATACAAGCGAGCTCGACACCTGCGCCCATTTTTTACGCCGTGAAATCGCCTTGACCCGCCCCAGGGTGATCCTTGCCATGGGGCGCTTTGCCATGCAATTGTTACTCAGCGAAACCCCGCCCGAGCAGGCCAGGCTGCCACTTGGCAAGTTGCGGGGCCAGGTCTGGCGCTTTGCCGGGGTGCCGGTGGTGGTGACCTATCCGCCGGGCTACCTGCTGCGCAATGGCCAGGACAAAGCCCGCGCCTGGTCTGACCTGTGTCTGGCCCGCGCCGTGGCCACAGGCCATATGGCCACCCCGTAAAATCCGGGCATGCTGATAGTCAAAACCCAATTGCTCGATATCCTGCGCGCGACGCTGGAAGACCTACAACCCGGCGCCGGAGCCAAAGCCGCATTCGAATCTCCCAAAGTGGCCGCCCACGGCGACCTCGCCACCACAGCGGCCATGCAACTGGCCAAGCCACTCAAGCAAAACCCGAGGCAATTGGCAGAAAGCCTGTGTGCCTTGTTGCGCAGCACAGAGCCTTACCAGACCTGGGTCGAATCGCTTGACATCGCCGGGCCGGGCTTCATCAACATCAAGCTCAAGCCCTCAGCCAAACAACAGGTGGTGCGCTCGGTGTTGCTGCAAGCCGACCGGTATGGCGCCCAGGCTGACAACGGCAAGCGCATGCTGGTGGAATTTGTCTCGGCCAACCCGACCGGACCGCTGCATGTTGGCCATGGCCGCCAGGCCGCTTTGGGCGACGCCATCTGCAACCTGTTCGAAAGCCAGGGCTGGCTGGTCTATCGCGAGTTTTATTACAACGATGCCGGGGTGCAGATTGCCACGCTGGCCAACAGCACGCAATTGCGCGCGCAGGGCTTCAAGCCGGGTGATGCCTGCTGGCCGACCGACCCCGACAACCCGCTGAGCAAGAGTTTTTACAACGGCGAGTACATCGCCGACATCGCGGCCGACTTCCTGGCCAAAAAGACGGTCACCTCGGATGACCGCGCCTTCACCGCCTCCGGCGATGCCGGCGACATCGACAGCATCCGCCAGTTTGCCGTCGCCTACTTGCGGCGTGAACAGGATCTGGACCTGTCCGCGTTTGCGGTCAGGTTCGACAACTATTACCTGGAAAGCAGCCTGTACACCAGCGGACGGGTCGATGCCGCGGTGAAACGGCTGCAGGAAGCCGGAAAAACCTACGAGCAGGACGGCGCCTTGTGGCTCAAGTCCACCGACTACGGTGACGACAAGGACCGTGTCATGCGCAAGCAGGACGGCACTTACACCTACTTTGTGCCCGACGTGGCCTACCACATCAGCAAGTGGGAACGCGGCTTCTCGAAGGTCATCAACATCCAGGGCACCGACCACCACGGCACGATTGCCCGGGTGCGTGCCGGACTGCAAGCGGCCAATGTCGGCATTCCGCAGGGTTTCCCCGACTACGTGCTGCACACCATGGTGCGGGTGGTGCGTGGTGGCCAGGAGGTCAAGATCAGCAAACGCGCCGGTAGCTACGTGACGCTGCGCGATTTGATCGAATGGACCAGCAAGGACGCCGTTCGCTTTTTCCTGCTGAGCCGAAAGCCCGACACCGAATACACTTTTGACGTCGACCTGGCCGTGCAAAAGAACAACGACAACCCGGTGTATTACGTGCAATATGCCCATGCCCGCATCTGCTCGGTGCTGGCCAGCTGGGGTGGTGAGGTGACCAACCTGTCACACGCAGATTTATCGCCCTTGCAAAGCCAGCAGGCGCAAGCCCTGATGCTGCTGCTGTCCAAATACCCGGACATGCTGAGCGCCGCCGCCGAGGGTTTCGCCCCGCATGATGTAACTTTTTATCTGCGTGAACTGGCCGCCTGTTATCACAGCTATTACGATGCCGAACGTATTCTGGTCGACGATGAAGCGCTCAAACTGGCCCGGTTGGCGCTGGTGGCCGCTACTGCCCAGGTGCTGCGTAATGGCCTGGCGCTGCTGGGCGTCAGCGCACCGGAAAAAATGTAAGTCGAGATCCGATGACCAAAAACGAGCGAAAACCAAACATGAAACAACAAAACGGAAGCACTTTTTTGGGTTTTATTGTCGGCCTGCTGGTCGGGCTGGGTCTGGCGCTGGCAGTGGCGGTGTATGTGACCAAAGTACCGGTCCTGTTTTTCAACAAGGCAGCCAACAACACGGCTGACCGGGATGCCAATGAGCTTGAGAAAAACAAGAACTGGGACCCCAATGCGCCGCTTTACGGGAAAAATCCGGCCAAACCCGCGAGTGCTCCTGAAACAGTCGTCACGCCCCCTGCAAGCAGTCCGCCTGGGAGCAAACCGGCGCCGAACGCAGACCCGCTGGGCGATCTGGTCAAGGCGCGTGCCAAAAGCGGTGCGGCATCCGCACCGGCCAGCACGCCTGACCCATTCACCTATTTCATTCAGGTCGGCGCTTTCAGCACCCCAGCCGACGCCGAAGCCCAACGCGCCAAATTGTCATTGTCAGGCATTGAAACCAAGGTTTCTGAACGCGAACAGTCCGGTCGCCCGGTGTATCGTGTCCGGATGGGCCCGTTTGAGAAACGCGAAGAGGCTGAAGCCGCCAAAACCCGCCTTGACAACGCCGGCATTGAAACCGCTCTGGTCCGTGTACAACGTTGAACTTTGTTGTCATTGAGCGCTCTCACGTTGTCCAAAACTTACCCGTCAGGAGAATTACGCATGCAACGCCGTACCTTTGTCACACACACCGGATCACTGGCCGTCAGCGCCGCCCTGCTGAGCCCCAGCCTGTCACAAGCGCAAGCCGCTGCACCACGTGCCGGCACGGATTTCAATGTGCTGGACCGTCCGGCCCCAATCGACACGCCGGCAGGCAAAATCGAAGTGGTTGAATTTTTTTGGTACAGCTGTCCGCACTGCAACGCATTTGAGCCCACCTTGTCAGCGTGGGTCAAGAAACTTCCGAAGGACATCGTCTTCAAGCGGGTGCCGGTCGCTTTCCGCGACGACTTTGTGCCCCAGCAGCGCCTGTTTTATGCGCTGGAGGCACTTAACCTCGTTGACACACTGCACGCCAAGGTATTTGCTGCCATTCACGTCGAAAAACAGAACCTGACCCAGGGCCCCGCCATCATTGACTGGGTGGCCAAACATGGCGTGGATAAGGACAAATTTGTCGAACAGTTCAATTCCTTTTCGGCAACGACCAAGGCCACGCGTGCCAAACAGCTGCAAACCGCGTATCAGGTGGAAGGTGTGCCGGCAATGGGCGTGGCCGGGCGTTATTACACCGATGGTTCACTGGCCAAAAACATGGGTCGCGTCTTGCAGGTGGTTGACCATCTGAGCGACCAAATTCGTCGCGGCACCTAAGCTCACCAGGACATCCCGATCCCGCTGACAGAATTGAGCTGCCGGTCCTTGTGGACTGGCACTGACGGCTACAATCTTGCCAACTCTCACGCAAGATTCATGCCTTTATGACTCCCCCCTTTCCCTCCTGGTTGATAGCCTGCGTTTTAGCGCTGTTCGCATGGGCTGCGCATGCAGAAAAGGCGGATCGTGACAAACCCATGAACATCGAAGCCGATGCGCTGCGGTACGACGATGTCAAAAAATTGAGCGTTTTTACGGGCCAGGTGGTGTTGACCAAGGGCACGATCCTGATCCGTGGCGACAAACTTGAAGTGCGTCAGGATCCACAGGGGTACCAATACGGCTTGATCTCAGCCGCGCCTGGCCAGCGTGCGCTTTTCAGACAAAAACGCGAAGGTGTGGACGAAACCATTGAAGGTGAAGGCGAAACCATTGACTACAACGGCCAGTTGGACACCGTCAAATTCATTGGCCAAGCCCAATTGCGGCGTTACCAGGGTGCCAAACTCAATGACGAGTTCAATGCTGGTGTCATTGTTTACAACAGTCAGACCGATGTATTCACGCTGGACGGAGCACCGGCGTCGGGTGCCCAGGGCAGTGTCGGCCAGCCCGGCGCGCCGGCAGGCCGGGTGCGTGCCATGCTGACTCCGAAACCTGATCCCGCGCTCAAACCGGCACCCGCAGCCTCCACCTTACTTCGCAGCAGCACCGACTTGAACGATGCCAAGCGCTAACCCGGTCTCGCTGCCATGACAACACCCGACACACCGACCGAGAGTCGCCTCGAAGCGCATCACCTGCAAAAATTCTACGGCAGCCGCAAGGTCGTCAAGGACGTCTCGCTGACCGTGCGCAAGGGCGAAGTGGTGGGTCTGCTCGGACCCAACGGCGCCGGCAAGACCACCTCGTTCTACATGATTGTCGGACTGGTGCGCGCCAGCGCGGGCGACATCACGATTGACGGTGAATCGATCGAACACATGGCGATCCACCGGCGCGCGCGCCTGGGCCTGAGTTATTTGCCACAAGAGGCGTCCATTTTCCGCAAACTCAACGTGGCAGACAATGTGCGCGCCGTGCTGGAACTGCAACATGACGAGCAAGGAAAGGCACTGAACGCTGCCGAGATCGAGAAACGCCTGACCACCCTGCTGCAGGACTTGCGCGTGGACCATTTGCGCGACGCCTCGGCGCTGGCCTTGTCGGGTGGTGAACGCAGGCGGGTTGAAATTGCGCGCGCGTTGGCGACGCAGCCAAGATTCATCCTGCTTGACGAGCCCTTTGCCGGCATCGACCCGATCGCCGTGATCGAGATCCAGCGCATCATTTCCTTCCTGAAAAACCGGGGCATCGGTGTGCTGATCACCGACCACAACGTGCGCGAAACCCTGGGTATTTGCGATGCGACCACGCCTACATCATCAGCGACGGCAGCGTGCTGGCCGAAGGTACACCCGCGGAGATCATCAACAACGTCGATGTGCGCCGGGTCTACCTGGGCGAACACTTCCGAATGTGATGAAACAGGGCCTCTCATTACGCACTTCGCAACATCTGGCGCTCACGCCGCAGTTGCAACAATCCATCCGTCTGCTGCAACTCTCCACGCTGGAGCTGAGCACCGAGGTGGATCAAATGCTCGACGAAAACCCTTTTCTGGAGCGCTCGGAAGAAGCGGCCGAACGCGAGTCTTTTGGGCTGGCCCAGGCTGATGCCGAGGTAAGCCTCAATGACCGCGAGCAGGAGTCTGCCGCCTACTCTGTCGGCGACGACAATTATTCATCCCGGGTCAGCACCGAAACCACGTCGGACGAAACGGGTACCACATTCGAAGAAGCACCAAGCTGGGATGGCGATGGCAGCGTCAGCCTGAACCCGGACGATAGCGAATGGGGTGGCGAGGCCCGCGCGCACGGCAACAACCTCAGTGATGACGATGAGATGGATGCCACCGAACTGGCGCGCAGCCAGGAATCGCTGCAAAGTTTTTTGCTGCGCCAGGCGCTCACCCTGCGACTGAGCGAGGAAGACCGGGCGGCGCTCCATTTCCTGATCGAATCACTCAATGACGACGGCTATATTGAGGACGACTTGACCGACCTCGCGCGCGGCCTGGCAGGTGACGATGCCGAGCAGGTCGAAGAACTGGTGCACCACTTCACCGTGGCCCTGGGCCTGCTGCAAAGCCTCGAGCCCGCCGGTGTCGGCGCCCGCGACCTGGCCGAATGCCTGCGCCTGCAGCTGCGCGCCATCACGCCCGGGCCGGCCTGTGAGGCCAACACGCTGCGGGTGGCTTTGCGCATCTGCGAACACCCCATGGACCTGCTGGCACGGCGCGACATCAAACACCTGATGCCCTTGTGTGATGCCAGCGACGCCCAGGTGCGCGCCGCCATTACCCTGATCGGCCGGCTGGAGCCCAAGCCCGGTCGCCGCTTTATCGACGTGGAGCGCAACATCGTCGTGCCCGACGTGCTGGTGACCGCCGTGGGGCAAGGACCGATGGTGAAG
>JBEGLK010000068.1:0-10121 GCA_041183605.1 Pseudomonadota bacterium | reverse complement strand
AGGCATTTCCATTGCCTTTTTGAACGCTTCCGTCAGCGTGGCCACCCGGTCGGCCGGAGTGCCTGCTGGCGCGTAGATGGACAGCCAGGCGCCAAGCACGGTACGCGGGAACCCAAGCTCGGGCATGGTGGGGACGTTGGGCAGGAAAGCTGTCCTGCGTTCGGTGGTGGTGGCCAGCGCGCGCACTTTGCCTGAGTCAAGGAAGGGCTTGAGTTGCTGGTACGGGTAGAACATCAGCTGGACGCGGTTCGCCACCAGGTCCGGGAAGAGCTGGGAGCCCGACTGGTACGGCACGTGTGTCATCTCGATTTTGGCCTCGGCCTTGAAAAGCTCACCGGTCAGGTGCGCCGAAGTGGCCACACCGGTACTGGCAAAGGAAATCGACCCAGGTTTGGCCTTGGCCAGCGCTACAAGCTCGGCGACTGAATTCACCGGCAGCTCCGACGAGACCGCCAGGACGTAGGGGTGAAGGGTCAGACCAGCCACAGGCAACAGGTCGCGTGTGGCGTTGTACGGAAGGCTCTTGAAGAGAACCGGGTTGAAACACACAACCTGGTCAGTGCCGAGCAGCAAGGTGTAACCGTCTGGCGTGCTACGCGTCACCACCTGAGTACCGATCTGTGCGCTGGCGCCAGCCTTGTTGTCCACGATCATGGTCTGGCCCAGCAGCTTCGGCATGGCCGAGGAGAGCAGACGGCCGAGGGCGTCTGTCCCGGTGCCTGCGCCATAGGGCACAACGAGTGTGATGGGCTTGTTGGGATACGCAGTCTGGGCATGCGCACCCGTCACGACGGCTGAAAGCGCCACCATCATGGTGATGGCGCAGCGGCGGATGGCGGAGGATTTGTACCCGATCGGTTGCGATGGGTTGGCGAAGTCGGTCATAACTTGTCTCCTTAGTATCAAGGTTATTGAATAGTCATCGCGCAATACTCCGGTCATTCCACACCGATTACCCGCAAAAGAACCGAAGCTGAAATTACGCCAGTTAGCACCCCCGACATCTATTGACGTGGATACTGTCAAAAATTATAATCAGATCAGAATAATGATCAACTGTTCTTATATACGAACAGTTGATCGACACACCCAACCATTTACATCATCCGGAGACAAACTTTCATGAGTACCATTACCCTGCCTACCCCCGCCTTCCTGGCCAAGACAGCCAAACAGCATTTCATCAATGGCGTCTGGACATCTTCGCTGTCCGGCGAAACCATCGAGACCACGAACCCTGCGACAGGCAAAGTGATTGCGACGCTGGCGCGTGGCGGCAAGGAAGAGATCGATTTGGCTGTGGTTGCCGCGCGCCGCGCTTTCGAAGGACCGTGGAGCCGTTTCACACCGGCGCAGCGCCAAAAGCTGCTGGTCAAGATTCATGACCTCGTGGAACAGCGCTGGGACGAACTGGCGGTGATTGAAACCACCGACATGGGTGCGCCTCTGTCACGCACCCTCAAAATGAAGGAGCGGATGTTGCAAACCATCATGTTCTTTGCCAGCCAGACCATGAATTGCAGCGGGCAAACCATCCCGAACTCGCACCCCGGCCGTTTCACCACCATGATTCTCAAGGCACCCGTTGGTGTGGTGGGCGGCATCATCCCCTGGAACGGTCCGCTGGTCAGCCAGTGGTGGATCCTGGGTGGCGCACTGGCCACCGGTTGCACCGTGGTCATGAAACCCGCAGAAGACGCGTCACTCACCGTGTTGCGCATGGCCGAGTTGCTGGTGGAAGCTGGTGTTCCCGAAGGCGTCATCAACGTCGTGACCGGACTGGGTTCCGAAGCCGGCGCCGCCTTGTCGGCCCATCCTGATGTGGACCGTGTCGCCTTCACCGGCTCCACCGTGACCGGCCGGGAAATCATCAAGGGTTCGGCCGTCAATATGAAACGCTTGAGCCTCGAGCTGGGCGGCAAATCGCCCGACATCGTTTTTGCCGACGATGGGTGTCTTCAACAACAGTGGCCAGATTTGTTATGCAGGCACCCGTGTCTTTGTCCAGCGCAGCATCCAGGAAGAGTTCGTCCAGCGACTGGGCGCCTTCAGCAAGACGCTCAAGGTCGGCGACCCGCTGGATCCAAGCGTGCTGCTGGGCCCGATCGTTTCCAAGCGCCAGTTGGAGCGTGTGATGGGTTATGTGGCCATTGGCAAGGAAGAAGGTGCCAATCTGCTGGCAGGTGGCAATCGCCTGGGTGGACAACTCTCGGACGGTTACTTCATTGAACCCACCGTGTTCAGCAACGTCAACAACAACATGCGGATCGCCCGCGAGGAAATTTTCGGTCCGGTGATTTCGGTGATTCCCTTCGACGACGCTGACGAAGCGCTGCGTCTGGCCAACGACACAGTTTATGGCCTGGGCGGCGCGGTGTGGACATCAAGCCTCAAGACCTCAACGCGCATGATTCACGGCATCCGCGCCGGCCAGGTGTGGGTCAATTGTTATGGCATGGTAGACCCTGCCGTTGGTTTTGGCGGCTTCAAACAAAGCGGCTACGGCTGGAAGGGTGGCAGCCAGCACGTGGATGGCTTCCTGTACCAAAAGGCGGTCACCATCAACGAGGAATAACAGCGCCTGGTCGCTTTCCACACGTGATCACGGAACACAAGCCGGTTGTCCAAGACGCCGGCTCTCACAAGCTGCCGTGCGGAAGCAGAATTTGCCTGACGACCACACCTTTGGCGAGCAGGTCGAGGCTGTCGTTGAGCCGATCGAAACCAATGTGCTCACTGCGCAATTGATCGATCGGGAAACGTCCGGCCTGAAACATGTCGACATAACGCGGAATGTCTCTTGACGGGATACCACCGCCCATCATGCAGCCCCTGAAGGCGCGCTCCTCAATCACCAGCGGCCACTGGCGCACAGTAACCTGAGCATCCCAGTCGCCCACGCCGACGTGAATCACTTCGCTGCCGCGGGCGGCCACCGCATGGGCCAACTGGACTGCGGCAGGTTTGCCGGAAATCTCGAAAGCGAAATCCACCCCGCCATCGGTCAGCGCCAAAACCTGTTCGACCACTTTGGGGTCTGAGGCGTCCAGGCAATGGGTGCAACCCACAGCTCTGGCCAGACCGAATTTGCCCGGCAGCGGATCCAGGCCAATGATGGTCGTTGCCCCGGATTCCTTGGCCGCCATCACAGCACTCAAACCAACCCCACCCAGCCCGACCACGGCCACCGAGTTGCCGGCTTGTACCCGGGCGATGTTGAACACAGCGCCAGCGCCGGTCAGGACCCCGCAACCCAGCAAGGCGGCCACATCAAAGGGAATACGCTTGTCGATGCGCACAATCGATTCAGGAACCACGACGGTGTATTGGGCAAACACCGACAGGCCACTGTAATGGTGCAGAGGACCACCACCCAAGGTACGCAGTCGCCTCACACCGGTGGCAATTTGTCCTTTCAAACGCGAAGAAATGATCGACTGGCAAAGTCCCGGTCGCCCTGCCCGGCAATAACGGCACTGACCACAGCCGGTCACGTTGACCATCACCACATGGTCGCCCGGCACAATCCCCGTGACACCGTTGCCGACCTCACGCACGATGCCGGCACCTTCGTGCCCTCCCACAATGGGTAAAGGCCGCTTGTTGGTGCCCGCCACGGTCGTCATGTCCGAGTGACAAAGCCCGGCAGCCCGAACCTCCACCAGAACCTCTCCCGGACCTGGCGGCTCCAGCTCGACTTCTTCAATCCGAAATGGCTTGGACTGCGCATAAGGCTGGGGCAAGCCCTGTTCATGCATCACAGCGGCGATCATTTTCATAAAACAACTTTCTGGAATGGAGCTCACCGCAGGGCATATGCAACAGGTTTTCACGGTGAGCGAACGGCTGAAATCTTAAGCGCTGCGGGGCCGGGCACGATTGAAACTTGCGACGCCGCTCGCGTTCTTTAAGGAAACGATGGGCTACAAATCCCGGCACAGTTGTTCCATGAAATTTGGACCTTATCTCACAAAGTTCTTCTCGCATCGCGCTCGGTGCGGTTCTTGAACGACATCATTTCCATTTGGGAAAGAAGTGCTAACATCAAAAAATGGCAGCAAGTTATTTTGATCCCGTGTCCCTGCGCGTGTTCGTGGCGATTTGTGAAGAGCAGAGTTTCAGGGAAGCGGCAGAGCGGGAAAACCTGACGACATCTGCGGTCAGCAAGCGCCTTGCCTCCCTGGAGGAAAGCATTGGCGCCCTGTTGCTGGAGCGTAGCCGCCGTGGCGTCAAACTGACCGCCGCAGGTGAGGCCATGTTGCCAGCTGCGCGCAGTCTGCTGCAATCCATGGCGCACATCCACGCGCAGCTTTCTGATTACTCGGGTGACGTCAAGGGTGTGGTCCATGTGGCTGCCAGCCTCTCTGCGGTGGCATCCTCCTTGCCCGAGGATATTGCGGCATTTTTGCGCCGACATGGCTCCGATGTGCGTGTGACGCTTGATGAACGCATGAGTCTTGACGTCGTTCGCAGTGTGGAGGATGGCAGTGCCGATTTGGGTATTTACTGGGGTGACGCGCTTGCAACCTCCAAATTGCAAACGATTCCCTACAGGGCGGACCGGCTCGTGGTCGTGGTCCACAAAGACCATGAACTGGCGCGCCGCAAACGGGTCAGTTTTGCCGAGACGCTGCCATATGAACGGGTGGCCATCAAGGGTGGAAGCTTTGTTCAACTGACCCAACAACGCATGGCCATTACCGAAGGCGCAGCGCTCAGATACCATATCCAAGTGGGCACTTTCGACGCCGCATGCCGCATCGCCGCAGCCAATCTGGCCCTGGCCATTGTGCCGGCAGAAGCCTCCAAGCCGCTCATCAAGGCCTTTGGCTTGCGCGCCATCCCGTTGACCGACGAATGGGCATCGCGCCGTTTTGTGATTTGTGTGCGCGACCGAAAAGCGCTCAAGGTGCCGGCTCGGCTGTTATTGGACTCGCTCTCTTCGCAATGGTACGGAAACGATGCCGAAGCGCAATAAACTGCGCCGCACACCGGTCAAATGGCTTCTCGGGCCTTGGTCGAACGTTGTGACCACGAGTCAACGTGGCGCAACAGGATCTTGCTGAGCCGCGCTACCCTGGGCTGTAACTCGGCGGTGGGCCCTACCAAAGTGACGGCAGCAACCGGTTCGCCGATCTGGTTCCGCACCGCCGTGCCGATGGCAAATCGGGTCTTGGACAGACGCAAGTTGGTCGCAATCCTTGTGTGTGAAATCTCTTCCAGTTCGTTCAACAGGGCTTCGACGTCGGCCTGTTCTTCCGGGCCGCGCCTGCGCAGATAGGCATCGCGCTTCAAGGTGGACTGCGCTGCCAGCAGCGCCTTGCCACTCGCCGTTGCCAACAGCGTGCGGCGAATATTCGAACGCGCCTCATAGCCGGCAACGTCATCGGTACCAGCCTCGTCCACATAGATCAGGTGGTCACCCGCCTGTACACCCAGGAAGACCGTCAGCTTGGTTTCCTGGCTCAAGGCCTCAAGGTCGGCGTGTGTCACCAGCCCAGCCCGAATGTGCCCGCTTGCCAAGGTCAGGCCGTAAACCGCTGGCCCCAGATAATAACGACGGTCGGCTTCATAGAGCCAGCCTTTGGCCAGCAGCCCGCTCAGGAAGCCGTGCACGGAGCTCTTCGGCGCGTCCAGGGCCCGCGCCAATTCGGCGAAGGTCATACCAGGCATGTAAACTACCTCTTCAAGAATTCTCGTGACCCGATCGACGGTGCGATGGTTCAGAGGAACGCGCGCCGGGCGTTCCTCCTTGTTCTGGGGCATCCTGGTTGCCATGACTTTGGCTCCTCTTTGTTATGTGGGCTGGCAATTCGACATCAACACAAAGCACGTCAAAGAAATACGTGCTTAAGTTTCGAGTCTACCGCTTTTCCGCATATGCGGAAAGTTGTTTCTATATACGGAGTACTCGATCATCTTCCATGCGCAAGCTGACTCGATACTGACAACGACGCAACTCCCGAACCGGATTGCAAGCCGAGTGCGTGCCCAATGAGCTTGTTCACATTTGCGAACCATGATCCGTATAAGCGCTTAAATGTAAAATGATCACAAACCTGACACTGGTGCCCCAACAAGCAATGTGACACCTCGCCCCGAAGGGCTGACCTTCAGGCTGATGGGCGACACCCAACTTTCAGCACCTGTAGTACTTATTACCCTGGAAATCATCATGGAAAACCTGGATGTACTGGTATTGCGCACCCTGCGCGACTGGCGACAAGCCGGCAAGCGTGCCTTGCTGGCCACGGTGGTAAGGACCTGGGGCTCATCTCCGCGTCCGGTCGGCTCCATCATGGCCTTGTGCGAAGACGGCGCCGTGGTGGGCTCAGTCTCGGGTGGCTGCATCGAAGATGACCTGATCTACCGCTTCACCAAAGCCTACAGCAGGCCCGCCACCGGTGTGGCCGCCATTGATGGCTCGCATGAGATTCCTGCTGGCGCCCCGCGCTTTGTCAAATACGGCATCACGGCCGATGAGGCGCATCGTTTTGGCTTGCCCTGCGGCGGCACCCTGGAGCTGTTGCTGGAGTTCGATCCGGATGTTCAGGCGCTCGCCAGCCTGGTGCAGATGCTGGAGACCGGTCAACTGGTGCAACGTTGGGTACGGCTGGCCGACGGGCAGGTGACGCTGGCGCGCACCGACAAACCCAGCGAACTGGTGATGGACGACAAACGTATCACCAACACCTTTGGCCCCGAGTACCGGATGCTGGCCATTGGTGCCGGCCAGTTGACGGAGTACATTGCGACCATGGCGCTGTTCAACGGATTTGCTGTGACCGTGTGTGATCCGCGCGAGGAATACCGGGGCGCCTGGTCGGTGCCTGGCGTGACGCTGACATCCGAGATGCCTGACGACGTGGTGCTGGCCATGCGGCCTGACCGGCGCACCTGCATCCTGGCGCTCACCCATGACCCCAAGCTCGATGACATGGCGCTGCTCGAGGCACTGCGCAGCGAGGCTTTCTACATTGGCGCCATCGGTTCACGCCGCAACAACGAGATACGGCACCAGCGCATGATCGAGCATTTTGAGCAGACGCAGGAATCGCTGGCGCGCCTGCGCGGCCCGATCGGCATTTACATCGGCAGCAAGACACCTTCGGAGATTGCGGTGAGTGTGATGGCGGAGGTGCTGGCGGTCAAGAACGGTGTGACCTTGCCGTCGACCATGCAGGTGGGTCCGGCAAAAGACAGCCGGTCCGTGCTCGAGAACGATGCCGGTGTCATCGTTTGCGGGACGAGCTGAATCGTTCGGCCTGATCAGTCGCTCTAGCTATCGTTGGCTCGCCCTTGGCTTCCATTTCCTTGGTCGGCCAGAAATAGCCAGTTGTCGAAAGTTTCGTCTCCCAGGGTATCCATGATGGCCTGGATGCCGTCCAGCGTCGGATAAGTTCCAGGTTCCGAGGCCGCCAACTGCGCGGCATACGCAATGTCCTTGCGCATCACCGCCAGCAAGGCATCAAAACTTGCCCGGTCCCGAACCAAGGCAGCGAAGGTCTCGGTCAAGCCTTCGGGATCGGCCGAAAATGTATTGCGCCCGGTCGCCGCATCGAGTGCGCGCGCGGTGTCGGCAATGTCCAGGCCAAAATGACTCGCCAGTCGATAGGCCTCGGCGGTAATAAAGGTGTTCGTGTTGCCAACGATGTTGTTGACAATTTTCATCTTCTCGCCCGCGCCGAGTTCCCCGCAACGAATGACTTGCGACGCAAAGTTGGCGAACACAGGACGAACGGCGTCAATCACGGCCGCATCGCCCCCCGCCATGACGGTGAGTGTCCCCTGCTCAGCGCGACGCAAGCCACCACTGATGGGCGCATCCATCAGTGAACATGCAAGTCCCTGAAGACCAAGCTCCAGATGCCGGATAAGGTCTGCCGGCACGGTGCTCATCACGGCAATGACTGGTTGATGGTCATGACGCAGGCCGGTATGCAAGCCGTTGTCGCCCATAACGACCGTCTGTACCTGGGGCGCTGTGGTGACCAGCACAATGACCAGATCACAGCCGGCACAGTCAGCGGGCTTGCGAACCACCCTGGCGCCCTCTTTTTCAAAACGCGCCAGTGCAGCTTCATTCACATCACATACCGTGAGCGCGTAGCCGGCCTTTTGCAGCAAGCGGGCGATCGCGGCGCCCATGCTGCCGACACCGATCACGGCCACCGATCTGATCAGCCTCGAATCGTCAATGCGGGCTGAAGGTTTGCTCAAATTTGAATCCATCTGAATGAACTGGGGCACTTTGCTGCACAGCAACATGGGCGATCAAAGTTGATTTGAACACCCGGCTTTGGCAACTGCCACCTCGGTAAAAGTAATTTTTGTATTGAATATCAGGTCTTTACAGGAGCAAAGCCTCGATGAGCCCAGCCAAAACGCCGACCCCAAACTTGCTCCCAGCCGAGCAGGAACAGCGAATTTGTGCTTTAATTCGTGACGTAATCCCGAACCGGGGTTCGTATTCGCGCATAGTTTAAAGACGCAAACTGCAGAACTGGTTGACGTTTTAGACAGATCAACTTTCCCATCCGGAAACCAAATGGTGTGCGAAGACAAGTAACATTCGTCTTCTTTTGTTTTCGTTATTTCTTTTATCTTCGCGAATGCGATGGATGCAGATCAGTACACGGTAGAAACCACCTTCGGAAGGTGCTTGTCACCCAAGCTGTATCCGAGTCCTGAAACTTCGCCCAACCGGGAGCTATCTTGGATTTGAATGCCAAATACCACGCACCTAAAACGGTGTCCGAGTTGTTGCAGCTCATGTCGGCAACGTCAACAGACGCGCTTGCACGCCCACTTGCTGGCGGCAGCGACCTGATCGTACAGATGGGATCCGGGCGCATCCAGCCCGCCAATATCGTGGACCTGAAGCGTATCCCCGAGCTGGTCGGCATCAAGCATGACAGCAACGGATGGCACATCGGTGCCGCAACACCGATCGCAGTCATGGGTGAACACGCCGAACTGCGTGCCGCCTGGCCTGGCGTGGTGGAAGCCGCCACACTGATCGGCTCCAAACAAGTTCAAGGTCGCGGCACCATCGCCGGCAATCTTTGCAATGCTTCGCCCGCTGCTGACAGCGTGCCCGCACTCATCGCAGCCGGCGCCGTAGCCGTGGTCGGCTCTGCCGGCGCCGACGGCAAGGTAACCACGCGCGAAGTCGCCGTGGAATCCATCCCCAAGAGCCCTGGTCGCACCAATCTGGCTGCCAACGAGGTGGTACTGTCCATCCGCCTGCCCAACCGGAATGCCCGAGCTGCGGACGCCTACCTGCGTCTGACCCCCCGTACAGAAATGGACATCGCTGTGGTGGGATGCGGAGTTTCACTTGAATTGGACGCCGAGGGCCGCGTGACTTCGGCTCGCGTTGGCCTGGGAGCCGTTGCACCCACGGCGCTGCTGGTTCCCGAAGCCGCAAAGGCGCTGGTTGGCAGCAAGCTCGAAGCTGAAGCCATGACTCGCTTCGAAGCCGCAGTCCGTGCCGCCTGCCGTCCCATTGATGACAAGCGTGGCACCGCAGAATACCGAATCCAGGTGGCTGGCGTGCTGGCACGCCGCGCCGCTACAACCGCACAACAACGCGCCACGCAGCGCAATGCATAGGAGAAACACGCATGACCAAACAAGCCATACAAACGGTAGTGAATGGAGAGCCGGTAACCTTTCTCGCATCACCCAAACTGACTTTGCTGCATGCAATTCGTGACGAGCTCGGCTTGACCGGCACCAAGGAAGGCTGCGGCAGTGGCGATTGCGGCGCTTGCTCGATTCGTCTTGACAATCGCCTGGTGTGCTCTTGCCTCGTGTTGGCGCCTGAGGCTGAAGGCCGTCAGATCGAAACCATCGAAGGCATGGCGGTCAACGGCGTGCTGCACCCGGTGCAACAGCTGTTCCTCGAGCATGCTGCTCTGCAATGCGGTTTTTGCACACCCGGACTGCTCATGGCCACCAAGGATTTGCTGGAACGCAACCCCAACCCCAGCGAAACGGAAATCCGCTTTGCCATCGCCGGCAACCTGTGCCGCTGCACGGGTTACGACAAGATTATTCATGCGGTTCAAGCCGCAGCGGCACAAATGCGCGGCGAAGCCGCAGTTGAGGAGGCTAAA
>JBEGLK010000067.1:0-9387 GCA_041183605.1 Pseudomonadota bacterium | reverse complement strand
GCCAAGCTTTGATCCGTCGAGCTTGACAAAGCGACTCGCCAAGGTGCCGGCATTGGCGCGGCGCAAGCCGTCCATTCAGCATTTACATAATGTCTACTTTGACACGCCCGCACAAGTGTTGCGTCAGAAGTCCGTCGCTTTGCGATTACGCCGCGTTGGCAACGATGCAAAGCCAACATGGCTACAAACCCTCAAGACGGGCGGCGGCGAATCGGCGTTGAGCCAACGTGGCGAATGGGAAGCACCTGTTTCCAGCGCCGCATTGACACTGGATGTGCTCGAGGGTACGCCATGGTCAGAGATCGATCCTGACGGCACTTTATTTCAGGCGCTGACGCCCTCCTTTGCCACAAACTTCGAGCGAACAAGCTGGTTGGTGCGCCAACACGATGGGAGTGAGATTGAGGTGGCGCTGGATTTAGGACAAATCGTGGCGGGAGATACAACAACCTCCATTTGCGAGTTGGAGCTCGAACTATTGGCTGGGCAGTCCTCTGCACTGTTTGATCTCGCACAGAAAATCGCCCTCACCATTCCGGTCATGCCTTTGAGCACAAGCAAATCGGAGCGTGGTTATGCATTGGCCGCGAATTGCCAGAACAAGCCGCTTGACGCCAATCCACCCAAGTTGGCGTCAGGCATGTCATTAACAGCAGCGGCAACGCGCGTGCTGCGTGAAAATTTCTGTCAATTCACCACTAATTTAAACGCGCTTCGGAATTCGGATGATCCGGAATTAGTGCACCAGGCACGGGTTGGTTGGCGCCGTTTCAGCGGCTCGTTGCGCCTGTTCAAACCAGTATTTACGGTTCAACCTGTCCCTGCCTGGCAGGCTCTGAAACCACTTCTGATTTTCCTGGGCGAGCTGCGGGATCTTGATGTCGCTTTGACCGATACCTTGCCGCCGCTTGCCGACGCCTTTATTGCAGAAGACAACAGACGCTCCGACGACTGGCAGGCGATGACAACAGCCTTGCTACAGGCAGCCTGCCTTCAGCGTAAATCAGTGCGATATGCACTTGATGAACCAACCGTCGGCGCCACCTTGCTTACGATCACCCAATGGCTGGAAGAATTGTCTGCACTGAATGGCCGAGGTGCTACCGGACTCGAACAGAAAGCATCACTGCAAGACTGGGCCAGACGCCGCCTTGACCGTCTTCACAGGCAATTGAAGCTTGCTGGCGAGGAAAAAATCAATCTTGACAGCCAGCACCGCGTTCGCATCCTTGCGAAGCGACTGCGATACGGCATTGAAACTCTGCGCCCCCTATTGCCAAAGAAACGTGCGAAACGCTGGTACCAGCAGGCGACCAAGCTGCAGTCGACCATCGGGAGAACACGTGACGTGATGCAAGCGAGTTCACTGGTGGCAAAACTGGAAACCGACCGCGGACTTGTAGAGTTCCTGCGTGGCGTCGCGGTTGGGCATACCAGGCAGTAATAACAGTAACCAATTCACAAATACGGCGGAATGTTCTGTCATGAAAATGACACGAACTCGACCGAAAATCGATTTCAGTCGTGATGTAGTTCAGCTACCTTCTGCGGCGAGGGGTCGGCTTGGCGTGAACGCGCCTTCCTCCCCGTCCAAACACTCCGGCACCAGTAACTGCCGCCGCTAAGGCATGAAGTTTATGCGCCTGGATCAGCGCGCCTTTTTGAGCCTGGGCTGACGGGTTTCCAGACGTTTGAGCGCCATGAACGTCAACACGCCAATTGCGGCAGCGCCCACCAGAAACCCACCATAAGCGATGGGCCAGGGAATGCCCTGTGTCATCATCGAAAATTCCGACATACCGCCCATGCCGGCAAGAATGTTGATGGGGGTGAACACCACACCAAACACCGTCAATTGATTGATGCGCTTGTTTTGGTTGATGTTGATGAAACCAATGGTTGCATCCATCAAAAAGTTGATCTTGTCAAAAAGAAACGAGGTATGACTGTTGAGCGAATCAATGTTGCGCAAGATTTGATTGCCATCATCAAGCTGGCCCGATGTCATGGTTTTGCTTCGGATCAGGAAATTGATGGCGCGTTGTGTGTCCAGAATGTTGCCACGAATGCGCCCGTTCAAATCCTCTTCTTCGGCAATATCGCCCAATATCGCAGCGGCCTCGCTATCGCTAATGGCTTCACTCAGGACTTGTCGGCCCACTTGGCCCAAAGTGCCATAAATGTCTTCGAGAGAATCCGCCGAATATTCAACGTCAGCACCAAACAGGTCCAGCAGGACGTCAGTGCAATCCGAAACATAGCCGGGCTGCGTTCGAGCGCGCCTGCGTTGCAGCCTGAAAACTGGCAGGTCTTCATTGCGCAACGAAAACAACACACCCTTGTGCAGGATAAAAGCCACGGGCACACTGC
Source organism: Pseudomonadota bacterium (assembly GCA_041183605.1). Taxonomy (GTDB): domain Bacteria; phylum Pseudomonadota; class Gammaproteobacteria; order Burkholderiales; family Burkholderiaceae_C; genus Rhodoferax. The sequence goes on along the minus strand of JBEGLK010000067.1, from coordinate 7,017 downwards.
GCGACAGGCCTTCACGATCCAATAAAAAATTAGCATGCAGATGGATGTCGCCGTTGTCCTCGATCTGATAACGCGCACTGGTTTCCAGATCTGTCAGTTCTTCCGGGTCAGGCAACGTCAGCCCGAAATGCGAACCCACATAAGTTCGCTCAGCCTTGCTGGCGCCCAACAGATCAATCCAGATTGGGCTGACGCCCTCCAGATTTTTCCGGCCTTCAATAGGAATTTGCTGCAATCGGCCGTCGACCAGCACAAAGGCGTTCATCTGGCTTTCGTTGAAAACCGGCTCACGGCCGTCAGCCAGCAGATCCCGCCGCTCATCCGACACCTCCCACAGGACGTCGTTTTGTCGCCCCTGCGTTAGCAGCGGCCACAATTGCTGAGCCTCCTCAACCGGCAATGCCTCCAACAATGACGCAACTTCGGTCACTGGCAACTGCTGCAAAAGCGTCTTCAACTCCGCCAAATGCTGACGTTGCACCAGGGTTTCAACAATGGCCTGGCGTGGCATGCTCTGGTTATGGACCATGCCCGCCACCCGTTTTTGCTTCTTGAGCAAATCCGAAACTTTATCGGCCAACGCTGTCATGGAGCTGCCTATACCAATGTTCAGTGCCGGTTGGTCTGTGGACTCGCATGACGGTGTGCCGCTATAGTTTGCCTGTAGGACACCGACCAGTCATGGCTTGTTACTCCAGCGGGTTCAAATTTTCGGCTTGACTCGAGCGCCAACAGAACCTGGGTGCACAGCTTGTCACCTGGCCCGTAACGATGGATCAGTTTGTTATGAAGTATTTCGAGTTGGTCTGACTGTCTTGACATGTATTACCCACGGGTTGATTTAGACGAAGTTTGATGTGTCGCGCTAGATGCAATAATTTGAGGAGAGACGAGCCAACTCCCACCCAGCGGCAGCACAAAACGAACACGACATCGCAACAGGCGTCACCGCCTCATGCATGCCTGGTTTTGGAGATAGCCCTTGTGGCAAGATCACGGCAAGCGCCGCCCTGCCCCAAAGCGTTCGAGTCGTGGACGATTGGCTGCGCACGCAGTGAACTCGGGAAAGATCAACAACTGGAGAAGAAGAAGCATTCACCCCCCGATGATGCCAACCAAATATGTCACAAATGTGTCATGAATGATCAAGCATCAACGGACGAGGAAGAATGTCGCGAAACAGCTCAATTTTTTGGCTATCAGGCGCTCATAGCCATGCGACTTTGGCCGCTGGTACCACGAAGGGAATTCGTCTGAACAATGTCAGGGTATCAGGCCACATTGTTCAGATTATTCGGCGGCTTTACACCTTCGACAGCTTCACCTGGGTCACTTCGCCGGTCAGGTAGCCGACGGCAGCACCAAATTTGTCCTTGTAGTTGGCCTTGATCAACGGATCCAGCGTCGCCTTGACGACGTTGTGGATGCCGCCCCAGTCGCCAGGGTGCTGGAAGTTGCTCATGATGTAGGTCCAGCCGTTGAGCTCGTCGACCGCGTGCAGGCCAGTGGATTCGCCCCCCGCCGGAATCGACATGACACGCGACAACACTTTGGTGTCGATGTTGTAGGCCCACAGGAAGTTGTTGACGTGCTGGCTGCTGTCCTCACCGATGAACAGGGTGCGCATTTTCTCGGAAAACTTGAGGTTGTCCGGGTTGGCGACTTTGTCAGGGTTACCGGTATTGCCCAGTGCGTCAGCCGTGATGTCTTCGCCAATCAGCAAGGCCTTGGTGTCGACAGGCATCCATTCACTGTTGATGGCTGCGCCCTTGTCGTCATTGACGCCACCTTTGAGGTTGAGCGCCATGACGGCACCAGCCTTGAGTGTCTTGGCAATGGATATGCCATTGCCAACGGTGTTGAGGGCATTGCCGCTGACCATCGAGTCCTGGCAGTTTTGCAAAGCCGAATAAGCCACTTTGTCCTTGATATTGACTGTGGTGCCTTCCATTTTGGTGAAACCCATCGAGGCACCGACCAGGCTGGCGTAGCGGTGCGTCTCCAGGAAGGCGGCTGCCTTTTCCATGCCGGGGACCAGCTTGATCCACTCGGTCTTGCCATTGGCATTGACCTTGGTGTAGCTCACATCCAATGGATCAACGGTCTTGACGTCCATGATGTCGGTTGGCTTGAGCGTGGTGGCCAGCTTATGGATTTCCGCACTGGTGGCCGAGCCCAGTTTGATCCAGGTCAGCGGTGCAGCGGCGGCGGCCGGGTCCAGGCTGAAGCCCGCGCCTACCTTGGCGACGTAAAGGGAGCCAGAGGACAGGTCTTTTTCTTTGTCGGCCACAAACACGAAGTAACCGCTGTTGGTGGCGTCGTCACCCATGAACACGGTGCGATTGTCTGGCATGACCTGCACCAACTCGTGCGATATGCGTCCCATGCAATAGTGCTTCTTGATCGACCCTGTGCCATCGGCGTTGACCGTGACCTCGGGCAGGTGGCCGTAGTGATAGGGGTTGGCAGCAGTCTCACTGCCGTAGAGGTTCTTGCTGAAGGCCTTGAACTGTGCATCGGTCGCGGCGGTGAAGGCGTTGGGCTCGTACTCTTCGCTGGACAGGTGGGTGCCCCAGGGCGAGAGGCTGGCGCCACAGGTAATCCACAGGCCATGCACACTGGAGGTGTCCACATTGTGGTACTTCACCAGCGACAGCTTGCCGGTGCTGGTGTCCTGGTCGAGCGTGAGCACGGCAATTGGCGAGGGCAGCTTGCCGTACATGCCGGTCGTGCCATCCTGCGCCCAGGTGGCGTATTCGAACTGCACCACAGCAAACACCGTGTTGCCCTTGACGCCTGCCACCTTGGCACCCGGAACGCTTAGCAGAGACGTGCCGTCAGGCGAGTCGGAGAAGAACTGGCGCTCTTTACCCACCACGGTCGCATCGATGATGGGCTGGTTATAGATGTCGTAGTAGCCGCCGGAAAGGGTCTTGCCACCATTACCGTCAGACACCAGATCGCCCGTAACAAAAAAGGGTTGAAAAGCCAGCTTGAAATCGACCTTGCTGGCATCGCTGAAAGTGGCTGTCATGACAGAGCCCACCGTGGTTGTGGCCATGGCTGCAGCATTCGCCAGCGTGGGAGCGGCCATGGAGCTAAAACTGACACTGCTCAGCGTCGCGGGCGCAACCGGGTCACCACCGCCACCGCAAGCGGAAAGCATCAGGCTGCTACCTGTTACCGCGGAGGCAAGGGGGAGCAAGGGCGCACCAGCAAACATTTGCAACAAACGACGACGTGAGGTTTCAGCAATTGGGTTCATAAGAATCAAGCTCCAGTGGATTAAAAACCTCACTATTACCCACCAATGTGAAACAGTCGTGACGACTGCTGCGCTTAAACTCAAGCGCACCATGTCACTCTTTTCACAACAAGCTCTCAACCCCGGCGTGCGCAAACGCGAAGTCTTTGGCTGGGCCATGTACGACTTTGCCAACTCTGGCTACACCACGGTGGTGATCACCGCTGTGTTTGCGGCCTATTTTGTGGGGGGTGTGGCGCAAGGCGCGCCCTGGGCCACGCTGGCCTGGACGGCGGCGCTCAGCATCTCTCATGCCATCGTCATGCTCACAATGCCCAGCCTGGGCGCCTACGCCGACCTGCGTGCGGCAAAGAAGCGCCTGCTGATGGTGTTCACGGCGGGCTGTGTCCTGGCAACGGCGGCTCTGGCTCTGGTTGGCCCTGGAAGCGTGGCGCTGGCGGTGGTTCTGATCGTGGTGTCCAACACGTTTTACTCCTGGGGCGAATCGATGACGGCCGCGTTTCTACCTGAATTGGCGCACCCTGACTCCCTGGGCAAGGTCAGCGGCTGGGGCTGGAGCTTTGGCTATGTGGGCGGCATGTTGTCGCTGGGGCTGTGCCTGGCCTATGTGATGTGGGCGCAGGGTCAGGGCCAGCCCGCGGCACAGTTTGTGCCAGTGACGATGCTGATCACGGCAGTGCTGTTTGGCGCGGCTGCCATGGTCACCTTTGCCCTGCTCAAGGAGCATGCACAACCCAACCCTGACGCGCTGGGGCAAGGCGGCTTCAAGGCTTCATTGAAACAGTTGCAACGCACCTTTCATCAGGCGCGGCAATTCAGGGATTTCATGTGGTTGCTGGTCTGTGCGGTTTTTTACCAAGCCGGTGTTGCCGTGGCCATTTCTCTGGCCGCCATATACGCAGAGCAGGTGATTGGCTTCCAGCAGCAGGAAACCATGGTGTTGATTTTTGTGCTCAACATTGCCGCTGCAGCGGGAGCCTTTGCCTGGGGTTACCTGCAGGATCACACCGGTCACAAGATGGCCCTGGCCAGCACCTTGGTGGGCTGGATTGCCACCTGCGTTATCGCGGCACTGGCCAGCACCAAGGGTGAATTCTGGTACGCCGCCGTGATTGCCGGGCTGTGCATGGGCAGCAGCCAGTCGGCCGGACGCGCCATGGCGGGCCTGTTTGCACCGGAACGCCAGATTGCCGAGTTTTACGGCTTGTGGACCTTTGCCATCCGGCTGGCGAGCATCGTCGGCCCCTTGAGCTACGGCCTCATCACCTGGGTCACCGTTGGCGACCAGCGTACCGCCATCCTGAGCACATCGGCATTGTTCGTACTCGGCCTGTTGCTGCTGATACCGGTAAACATGCAGCGCGGACGCGCCGCGGCGTTGCAGGCCGATTCAGCCCGTCTTTAAACTGTCATTTTTGACGACTACATTGTGGTCATGGACCTTATTTTGTGGCGCCACGCCGAGGCGCAGGAATGGACACCAGGCTGTGATGACATGGCCCGGCGGTTGACCTCGCGCGGAGAAAAACAGGCCAAACGAATGGCCGGATGGCTCGATCGGCAGTTGCCTGACAACACCCGCATCCTGGTAAGCCCGGCGGTGCGCACCGAACAGACAGCCAGCGCACTGGGCCGAAAATTCAAGATCAGGCCCGAGCTGGCCCCCGACGGCACGGTGGCACAACTTTTGGAACTGGTGCAATGGCCAGCTGCCAAGGGATGTGTGCTGGTGGTGGGGCATCAACCCACCCTGGGGCAAACCATTGCGCAATTGATCGGGCTCAGCGCGACCGAATGCGCGGTCCGAAAAGGCGCTGTTTGGTGGCTGCGCAACCGGGAGCGCGAGGCCCTTGTGCAAACCGTGGTGGTGACCGTGCAGTCACCCGATGTGCTTTGACACCACCCAAATGGCTCCAGGGTCGGCTATGTCAGGCTGAAGTTTGGCTTTTTTCACGACATTGTCACGATTGGTACTTATAAATGCGGCATGCGCCAATCACAACCTGAAACCAAAACCGCACAACGCAGACATTTTTCACCCGCTACCGACATTGGCAGCACACGCGACCATGATGTCTGCCTGAAGCTCATCGATCAGCTCTGGGCACTTCGCCAGCACATTCTGGACCGTGAACAGGCCTTGGCGCATGAACTCGAAAACGTTTGTCCCGAATACCGCGACAGTGCCCGTAACCTGATTCATTACCTTGCACTGCGCCAGATTGACATGCGGGCAACGCAGGAGCAACTGGCCTGGCTCGGGCTGTCCTCACTCGGACGCGCACAGTCCCATGTGTTGGCCAACCTAGACAAGGTGCTGGGCTTGCTGCACCGGCTGACCAACCAGCCTTGGCAGGACAAGTCTGCGGAAGAACCTGCGGGCAGGGTCAGCAGTCGGGAACTGCTTAAAAAACACACTCTCCGGCTGCTGGGTCAGCCACCGTGGTGGAAGCGGGCATGGACATTGCCAGGATCAACTGCGCACAGGGCAACGCCACTGATTGGCAGCACATGGCCGCCAATGTGCGGCGGGCAGCCAAGGCCGCCCATCGCCCTGTCAAGTTGTTGATGGATCTGGCCGGCCCAAAGATACGGACTGGTCAGCTGGCCATGCGGCCGCCGGTCCTGAAACTGAAGCCTGGCAAAGACGAATTGGGGCGCGTCTATCGCCCTGCCCGATTGCACCTGCGCCCCATCAACAGCAACGAGCAGATGCCCGGCACGGATGCCAGCATCGGCGTTTGGGATGCCTGGCTGGCGCGTTTGAAAATTGGCACCAGCATCCATTTCTCCGACGCCCGAGGGGCCAAACGCCATCTTCTGGTGGTTCAAAACGATGACAAGGGCGCGATTGCGGAAAGCCTGCAAACCGCCTACCTGACCCCGGAAACCACGCTGACGATCAGCAGCACCGGCGGCAAGAAAAAACATTCCACCCTGGTCTGCCAAATCAACAGCCAGCCAGGCGCCCTGCTCCTGCATGTCGGCGACAACTTGCGACTGACCAAGGAAGACCTCAGGCAGACCTCCACCATGGAGGATGACCCCGGTGAATCACAGCCAGAGATTGCGCATGTGGCGGTGACCCTGCCCGAAGTGATAGACCAGGTCAAGGTGGGCGAACGCATCTGGATTGACGATGGCCGCATTGGCGGCATGATTCGCCAGCAGACTGATGCATGGATTGAGATTGAGATCACGCAGGCGCGACCGGAGGGCGAAAAACTCACCGGAGACAAAGGCATCAACCTGCCCGACAGTCAATTGAGCTTGCCCGCACTGAGCGACAAGGATGTTGAAGATTTGGCGATGGTGGTGGCCGAAGCCGACATGGTGGGGCTGTCCTTTGTCCAGAAGCCCGGCGACATTGCGCTGTTGCGCACCCATCTGCAAGGCCTGGGTCGGCCCGACATGGGCATTGTGCTGAAGATCGAAACCCTGCAGGGCTTTGAAAATCTGCCCGAACTCATGTTGTCTGCCATGGCGTCCCAACTGGCTGGTGTCATGATCGCGCGGGGCGACCTGGCCGTCGAATGCGGGCACGAACGCCTGGCTGAAGTGCAGGAGGAAATCCTGTGTTGTGCCGAAGCCGCCCACATGCCCGTTATCTGGGCCACGCAGGTGCTGGAATTCATGGCCAAAACCGGCCTGCTCTCACCGGCCGAAATCTCGGACGCCGGACTGGGTGTGCGCGCCGAGTGTGTCATGCTGGACAAGGGGCGCTACATCACCCAGGCCATTCGCACGCTGGA
>JBEGLK010000066.1:0-8484 GCA_041183605.1 Pseudomonadota bacterium | reverse complement strand
CCGCGACCCGGAAGACCTGGTGCGCCAGATGATGGGGCCGCACCACCAGTACCCCGATGGCGCAGTGCTGTATCTCGGCACCCTGTTTGCCCCAGTCAAGGACCGCGACACCGTGGGCGGTGGTTTCACCCACAAGGACGGCGATATCGTGCGGATTTCAGCGCCCAAACTCGGCACCCTGGTCAACCGCATGAAGCGCACCGATGCCTGCGCACCCTGGACCTTTGGTTACTCCCATTTGATGCGCAACCTGGCGCAGCGCAGTTTGCTGAAATGACCGCTTGTATTCAACTCCATCCGGATGATGACGTGTTGATCACCCGCCAGCAGCTGGTGGGCGGCACGCGGTTCGGAGACCTCATGGTCAAGGGCCTCATTCCCGCCGGCCACAAAGTCGCCCGGCAAGCCATTCCAGCCGGTGCCCCGATACGGCGCTACAACCAGATCATCGGGTATGCCAGCCAGGCCATTGCAGCTGGTGAACATGTGCACACCCACAACCTGGGGCTGGGTGACAACAAGGGCGATTTTGCGCGCGACTATGCCTTTGGTGCAGATATCAAACCCGCACCACCGCGTCGTGAGGCGAGCTTCATGGGTATCCTGCGCGCCGATGGCCACGTAGCCACACGCAATTACATTGGCGTACTGACCAGCGTGAACTGCTCGGCCACCGTGGCACGTGCCATTGCCGACCATTTTTCGCGCCGAACCAACCCGGGCGCACTGGCACCCTTCCCGAACATCGATGGCGTCACGGCGCTGACCCACGGCACCGGTTGCGCCATGGACAGCAACGGCCTGGGCATGCAATTGCTGCAGCGCACGCTGGCAGGTTATGCCACCCATGCCAACTTTGCAGCGGTGCTGGTGATTGGCCTGGGCTGCGAATCCAACCAGATCACAGCCTGGCTGGCCAACAGCCACTTGCGCGAAGGCGACACGCTGCGCACCTTCAACATTCAGGATGCAGGCGGCACCGCCGCTGCAATATCCAGGGGCATCACCCAACTGGAGGCCATGTTGCCGCAGGCCAACGCGGTGCAGCGTGTGCCCTGCTCTGCCCGCCATCTCACCATAGGGCTGCAATGCGGCGGCTCCGACGGCTACTCGGGCATCAGCGCCAACCCGGCGCTGGGAGCCGCCGTCGATCTGCTGGTAGCCCACGGTGGCACTGCCATCCTGAGTGAAACCCCCGAAATTTACGGTGCCGAGCATCTGCTGACCCGCCGCGCCATTACACGCGAAGTGGGTGAACGCCTGATCGAACGCATCAAGTGGTGGGAGCACTACACCCAGATCAACGGCGGAGAGATGAACAACAACCCGTCACATGGCAACAAGGCGGGCGGCCTGACCACCATTCTGGAAAAATCGCTCGGGGCGGTCGCCAAGGGCGGCACCACCAATCTGCAAGCGGTTTATGAATACGCAGAAAAGGTCACCACATCCGGCCTGGTTTACATGGACACGCCGGGCTACGACCCGGTCAGCGCCACCGGCCAAGTGGCGGGTGGCGCCAACCTGATCTGTTTCACCACCGGGCGCGGTTCAGCTTATGGCTGCAGCCCGACCCCCTCCCTCAAGCTGGCCACCAATACGGCGCTCTGGACGCGGCAACAGGAAGACATTGACATCAACTGCGGCAGCATCATTGATGGCGACAGCAGCGTTACCGAAATGGGGCAGCGCATTTTTGAACTCATGCTAACCACCGCTTCGGGACAACTTTCAAAAAGCGAGCGTCATGGTTATGGTCAAAACGAATTCGTGCCCTGGCAAATTGGCGCGGTGATGTGAAACACAACAAAAGGGAAAATTCATGATTCTGGTAGCCGGCTCGGCCAACCTGGACTTTGTGGTACGGGCGGAGCACATTCCCGCGCCCGGCGAAACCGTGCTGGGACAAGGTTTTACGACATACCCTGGCGGCAAAGGTGCCAACCAGGCGGTGGCTTGTGCCCGCGCCGGTGGCGCCCCCACCGAGATGTTATTGGCCTTGGGGGACGATGCCTACGCCCTGCCGCTGCTCGCCTCGCTGGAAGGCGCCCGTGTTCGGCTGCACACGGTGCGCTGTCCGGATCAGTCCACCGGTTGCGCCTTCATTTGCGTCGATGACAACGCAGAAAACGCCATCACGGTTGCGCCAGGGGCCAACCTGCACCTGCAAAGCCAACACCTGCCCGACCTTCAGGATGTCAGCCATCTGTTGATGCAACTTGAAATTCCCATTGCCACCGTGACCGCCTATGCGCAGCGTGCTCGGGCCAAGGGCGTGCAGGTGGTGCTCAATGCAGCACCGGCCCAGGCCCTGCCGCCGGAGTTGCTGCATGCAGTGGACATACTCGTGGTCAACGAAGGTGAGTTGCGTGCACTGGTGGCACACCCCGGCACGGTGGCCGCCATGTTGCAGCAACTCGATGTGCCCACAGTGCTTGTCACCCTGGGTCAGCGGGGGTGCATCGCTAGGCAAAACGACGGCTTTGTCGTGCAAACTGCTTTCCCGGTCCAGCCGGTCGATACCACGGGGGCGGGTGACACCTTCTGCGGCACCTTGGTGGCCCAACTCGGCCAGGGTCAAACGTTGGCCCAGGCCATGCGCACAGCCAGCGCCGCCGCCGCCTTGGCCTGCACCGCGAGTGGCGCGCAGTCGAGCATTCCCACGGCCACGGCGGTCGACAATTTCCTGCAGCAATACGAGGCAGTGACTCGGGACCAAATCAAGGCGCTGCGCAACTACTGCGGCCTGGATGCCATCTGACGCCGTCTCAATCAAAAAAAACCCCAAGGGCTAACGCGCCTTGGGGCTGTGACCAAACCGTCAAAAGCGGCTTGGCGCGATCACATGTTGTCAATCATGACCTGGCCAAAGCCCGAGCAACTCACCTGGGTGGCACCGTCCATCAGGCGGGCAAAGTCGTAGGTCACCTTCTTGCTCGCAATCGAACGCTCCATTGACTTGATGATGGCGTCAGCCGCAGCGATCCAGCCCATGTGACGCAACATCATTTCAGCCGACAAAATTTCAGAGCCCGGGTTCACATAGTCCTTGCCGGCATACTTGGGCGCCGTGCCATGGGTGGCCTCAAAACAGGCCACAGAGTCGGACAGATTGGCGCCCGGGGCAATACCGATACCACCCACTTGTGCCGCCAATGCGTCAGACACATAGTCACCATTGAGGTTGAGCGTGGCAATCACACTGTATTCGGCCGGGCGCAGCAGGATTTGCTGCAAGAAGGCATCGGCGATGCTGTCCTTGACAGTGATCTCCTTGCCCGTCTTCGGATTCTTGAATTTGCACCACGGCCCGCCATCGATGAGCTCGGCACCAAACTCCTTTTGCGCCAGACTGTAGGCCCAGTCACGGAAGCCACCTTCGGTGAATTTCATGATGTTGCCCTTGTGCACAATCGTCACGCTGGGTTTGTCATTGTCGATCGCGTACTGAATGGCCTTGCGCACCAGGCGCTCGGTGCCTTCACGCGACACCGGTTTGATGCCAATGCCGGAAGTATTAGGGAAACGGATCTTGGTGACACCCATCTCGTCCTGCAGGAACTTGATGAGTTTTTTTGCCTTGGGCGATTCCGCTTCAAACTCGATACCAGCGTAAATGTCTTCGGAGTTTTCACGGAAGATCACCATATTGGTCTTGTGCGGCTCCCTGAGCGGGCTGGGCACGCCTTCAAAATACTGGATCGGGCGCAGACAAACGTACAGGTCAAGCTCCTGGCGCAAGGCGACGTTGAGCGAACGGATACCGCCACCCACTGGCGTGGTCAACGGTCCCTTGATGGACACCACATACTCACGCAGTGCCTGCAGGGTTTCTTCGGGCAACCAAACATCGGGACCATAAATTTTGGTCGACTTTTCGCCGGCGTAAACTTCCATCCAGTGAATTTTTTTCTTGCCGGCGTAGGCCTTGGCAACCGCAGCATCAACCACCTTCATCATCACCGGCGTGATGTCAAAACCGGTGCCGTCACCCTCAATAAATGGAATGATGGGCTGGTCTGGCACGTTCAAAGAGTAGTCTGCATTGACGGTGATTTTTTGGCCTTCCGATGGCACCTTGATATGCTGATACATGGACTTACGTCTCCGGTAATTGATCGATGATCTAAGCTTGGGCCAGCGATCCAGCCGACCCATGTTTTTGTAGCTTTTTTAATTCTAGTCCGATTGATTTGTCAAATTTATTCAAATTTAGGCCAAAAATTTGATAAGATTTCTGAAGCTTCGTGGCATAATACTCGAGGTTTTTTACATCCATCTCAAGGAAATTGGAAAATGAACAAAGTTCTCGCTGCTCTGATCGCTGGTCTCTTCTCTGTTGGCGTTTTCGCTGCTGATGCTGCTAAGGCTGAAGCCAAAGCCGCTCCCGCTTCTGCTGCTAAGGCCGAAGCCAAAGCCGCTCCCGCTTCTGCTGCTAAGGCTGAGAAGAAGGAAGAGAAAAAAGCTGAAAAGAAGGAAGAGAAGAAAGCTGCCAAGGCTGAAGCCAAGGCATCTGCCTCCAAGTAATCAGACCTTTTGGTTTGTCAAAAATGCCCGCTTTTGCGGGCATTTTTTTTGAGTCAAAATCCTGACATGAACACATTTGCCACAGGACTGCTTTCCCTCACCCTGCTCGTTTGCAGTAGTAGCCATGCCCAGGAAACACCTCAAATGGATTTGCCGCGAATCAAGCTAGGCGCAGGCATGTATTTGGTCGACACACAGGTGGCCGCCACCCCACAGCAGCGCGCCATTGGGCTCATGTTCCGACGGCAAATGCCACAAACCGAAGGCATGCTGTTTGTTTTTGAGCAAGCCAGCGAGCAATGCTTCTGGATGAAAAACACTTTGCTGCCCCTGACAGCCGCTTTTGTGGCTGATGATGGCACCATCGTTAACCTGGCCGACATGGCCCCCCAAACCACAGATTCCCATTGCTCAGCCAAGCCGGTGCGTTTTGTGCTCGAGATGAACCAGGGCTGGTTTGCCCAAAAAGGCATCAAGGCGGGTTTCAAGCTCAGCGGCCCGCCGTTCAAGCCTGGCACAAAAAATGGAACGGCTGCGCCTTGACAAGTGGTTGTGGGCAGCGCGCTTCTACAAGACGCGCAGCGTGGCCTGCGAGGAAATTGACAAGGGGCGAGTGTTGGTTAACGACGCGGTCGCCAAACCTGCGCGCGAACTCAAAGTGGGCGACAGCCTGCTGGTGCGCAACGGCCCCATCAGTCGCACGGTGACCGTGCTGGCGATCAGTGACAAGCGAGGCCCGGCGCCGGTCGCCGCCCTGCTCTATCAGGAAACCGAAGAATCCATCCGGCTACGCCAGCAGGCTGCAGAACAGCGGCGGCTGGCCCCTGAGCCTGCCCTGAGCCTGAGCCAGGGTCGCCCCACCAAACGCGACCGGCGCGAAACCGAACAACTGCGCAGGCATGACTGGGACGAACGCTGGAGCGCCAGCCACAAGAGTTGATTGTTGGAAAAATTAGAAAGTGATGTTCATGATGCCGGTGTCCTTGACTTCTTCCATCACCACATAACTGTGTGACTGGGACGGCACAGGGATCTTTTGCAGGATGCTGCTCAGCAAATCCCGGTAATCAGGCATGGCGTTCAGCCGCGCTTTCACCAGGTAATCAAAGTTACCTGATACCAGGTAACACGCCATCACTTCGGGCATATGCAACAGCGCCTTGCGCACTTGGTCAAACACATCCCCAGACTTGGTACTGAGTGTGATCTCGACAAATACCAGCAGCGTTTTTCCCACCGACTTGGGATCAAGCTGGGCGTGGTAACCGGTAATAACGCCACTGCGCTCCATGCGTCGCACCCGCTCTGCGCAGGGCGAAGTGGACAGGCCGATCTGCTCCCCAAGTTCGGTCATCGAAATACGACCCTGTCGCTGCAGGATATCGAGGATTTTTTTGTCAATGCGGTCCAGGTCAGCCATATTTTCGGTTTGGAATGAGTTTTCCAGTTTCTAATTGCATTTTTTACTGATAATTCAGTATAAATCAATAAAAACAACTGAATAACATTCCATAAACTTCACGAATCAATTGTTAAACATGAGGTTCGCATGAAAGTTGTCGTTTTGGGCGCTGGTGTGATCGGAATTTCTACGGCCTATGCACTGGCACGCGCCGGGGCCGAGGTCACTGTGCTTGAGCGCCAGCCTGGCCCGGCGCTGGAAACCAGTTTTGCCAATGCGGGCCAGATCTCGCCTGGTTACTCGACGCCCTGGGCCGCGCCCGGGATTCCGCTCAAGGCACTCAAATGGTTGTTCCAGAAACATGCGCCGCTGGCCCTGCGTGCTGATGGTTCGCTGTTTCAGTTGCGCTGGCTGGCTGGCATGTTGCGTAACTGCACGCCAGGGCGTTACGCCATCAACAAGGAACGCATGATGCGTGTGTCAGAGTACAGCCGGGACTGCCTGCGCCAACTCCGGGCCGACACCGGCATCCAATACGAGCAGCGCACCAGGGGCACCTTACAGGTGTTTCGCTCGCAGGCGCAGCTCGACGCCGTCACGCGGGACCTTGATGTACTGCGCGCCTGTGGTGTGTCTTATGAAGTACTAGACCGTTCCGGGTTGGTACGTGTGGAGCCCGCGCTGGCCCACACACAGGACCGCCTGCTGGGCGGCCTGTGGCTACCCAATGATGAAACCGGTGACTGTTTCATGTTTACCCAACAACTGGCGGAAAAGACGAGGCAGCTGGGTGTGTGTTTCCGCTACGGGGTCCACGTCGAGAACCTGCTGACTGATGGCCAGAGCCTGCAGGGCGTGCAACTGGCGGGACCCGAACAAGAAATCGTCAAGGCAGACAGGTATGTGCTGGCAATGGGCAGTTACACGCGCCAATTGTTGCGACCGCTCGGCTTGGACCTGCCGGTGTACCCGGTCAAGGGATATTCGCTCACCGTGCCTTTGCGGGATGTCAGCCTGGCACCCCAATCGACCGTGCTCGATGAGACCTACAAGGTGGCGATCACGCGTTTCGACAATCGCATCCGTGTGGGTGGCATGGCTGAGTTGTGCGGTTTTGACCTGACGCTGAATCCCAAACGCCGCGCCACCCTGGAGATGGTGACCGCAGACCTGTTTCCGGGGGGTGACCTGCCCCGGGCGGAATTCTGGACCGGATTGCGCCCGCAAACGCCCGATGGCACACCCGTCATCGGCGCCACCCGCAAGTATCCCAACCTGTTCCTCAACACCGGGCACGGCACACTGGGATGGACCATGGCCAGCGGATCCGGGCAATTGGTGGCAGATCTGGTCACCGGCCGGCAACCGGCCATCAGCACCGAAGGTCTGGCACTGGATCGCTATAACCCGGCCTCAGCGCCACAACACCTGCCAAAACGTGTCGTCAATATCACTGCATGAGCCGGGTAGCCAGCCTATTTCTCCAGCACGTAAGTCCCGGGCGCATCAGCCAGTGCTGGGAATTTTCGGCTGGTGGTGGCATAAGCCGGCACCATGTCGCCGGTACGGGCATGAAGCCATTCGGTCCAGTCCGGCCACCAACTGCCCGATTTTTTCTCGGCACGTTTGAGCCAGCGCTGCGCGTCGTCATGGGGCTCGGGGTCAGCCACCCAATAACTCCTTTTTGGCGGGCTCACCGGCGGATTAACGATACCCAGAATATGCCCGGAGCTTGACCGGACAAAACGCACCGGGGTTGCGGCATTCACGTCGCGACGGATCAGGTAACACTGTTGCCAGGGCGCAATATGGTCTTCTTCTGCGGTCACCGCATAAAGCGGCTGCGTGATGCGATTGAGATCAATCGACTCACCACCTATGGAGAGTTGATCACGCTTGACCAGATTGTTGTGCAGGTACATCTCGCGCAGGTAGTAGGCATGCATGGCTTGCGGCATGCGAGTGGCGTCGGTGTTCCAGAAAAGCACATCAAAAGCAGGCAGCTTTTCGCCGAGCAGGTAACTCTGCACCCAGTAATGCCAGATCAAGGTATTGGAGCGCAACAGGCGGAAGGAACTCGCCATTTCTTCACCGCCCAGATAACCTTTCTTGGCCATCATGTCCTCCATGGCGCGGATGCTGGCTTCATCGATGAAAATTTCAATTTCGCCAGGGTGCGAAAAGTCCGTCAGCGAGGTCAGCAGCAGTGGCCGCCAGGGTTCCACCTATGCAGTAACCGACCAGATGCACCTGTGGCACCTTGCAGAACTCAGTCGTCACATTCACCAGGGCATGGACACCTTCTAGCAAATAGTCGTCCAGACGCACGTCATGCATGTCAGCCGTTGGGTTTTTCCAGCTACTGATGAACACTGAAAAGCCCTGGTCGGTCAGGTGCTTGACCATGCTCTTTTGCGAGGTCAGATCCAGAATATAGAACTTGTTGATCCAGGGTGTGATGATCAAAATGGGGATGGCGCGCACCTGCTGGGTGGTGGGCGCATAGTGAATCAACTCCACCAGACGGTTGCGAAAGATCACCTTGCCTGCCGTGG
>JBEGLK010000065.1:0-8357 GCA_041183605.1 Pseudomonadota bacterium | reverse complement strand
TTGATGAGCATGGAGCGCATTTGCGCGTCGCGGTTCTGCTCCACCACAAACACCTTGTCATGGTTGGCAATGAACTCGGCCACCGAATTCGGGAACGGGAAAGCGCACAGGCGCATCGCATCCACATGGTCGCCATTGGCCTCGAGCACATCAAGCGCCTCGCGCATGGCCGGTGTGGTGGACCCGAAATAAATGACACCCAGCTTGGTCGGCTGCGCCGCCTTGCGAAACACCGGCTGGGGTACCAGATCGGCAGCTGTCCGGAACTTGCGCAGCAGGCGTTCCATGTTGTAAATATAGTCCGGCCCGGCCTCGGAATACATGGCCTGCGGATTACGTGTGGTACCCCGGGTAAAGAACGCCCCCTTGCTCGGGTGGGTGCCGGGCAGGGTGCGCCAGGGAATGCCGTCGCCGTCCACATCACGGTAACGGCCAAAGGGTTTGCCGGCCTCGAGTTCTTCGGCAGTCATGACCTTGCCGCGGTCGTAGGCCTTGGTGTCGTCCCATTCAAAAGGTTTGCACAAGCGCTGGTTCATGCCGATGTCGAGGTCGGTCATCACAAAGATCGGGGTTTGCAGCCGTTCAGCCAGGTCCAGCGCCGCCGCCGAATGGGTAAAACATTCGTGCGGGTCTTGCGGGAAAAGCAACACGTTTTTGGTGTCGCCATGCGAGGCATAAGCGCAGGCCAGCAGGTCAGCCTGCTGGGTGCGCGTGGGCATGCCGGTGCTTGGGCCACCGCGCTGCACGTTGATGATGGTCACCGGAATCTCGGCGAAATAAGCCAGCCCGATGAACTCGGTCATCAGGGAAATACCGGGACCCGAGGTGGCGGTAAAGGCGCGTGCACCGTTCCAGCCGGCACCAACCACCATGCCGATCGAGGCCAGTTCGTCCTCGGCCTGCACGATGGCAAAACGATGTTGTCCGGTGGCCGGGTCGATGCGGAATTTTTCGCAGTATTTCTGGAACGCTTCCGGGATCGAGGTCGAGGGCGTGATCGGATACCAGGCGGCCACGGTGGCGCCACCATAGACCAGGCCCAGGCCGGCCGCGCTGTTGCCGTCGGTAAAAATCTGGTCACCGACGTTGTTGGAACGCCGCACCCGAATACCCAAGGGTGCCTGCATGTGTTGCTTCACATAATCGCGCCCCATGTGCAAGGCCTTGATATTGGAGTCCAGCAAACGCTCCTTGCCCTTGAACTGCTCGGCAAAAAGTGTTTCGAACACATCCGCATCCACATCGAGCAACACCGACAGCGCACCCACGTAAATGATGTTCTTGAACAACTGGCGCTGCCGCGGGTCGGTATAGGCATTGTTGGAAATTTCAGTCAAAGGCACACCCATGGTGTGCACGTCGTCACGAAACTTGTCGGGCGGCATGGGCCGGGAGCTGTCATAAAACAGGTAACCGCCGGACTCGATTTCGGCAATGTCGGCATCCCAGGTTTGCGGGTTCATGGCCACCATCATGTCGACGCCGCCGCGCCGGCCGTGGTAACCCTTTTCACAGACCCGGGCCTCGTACCAGGTCGGCATGCCCTGGATGTTGCTCGGGAAAATGTTGCGAGGGCTCACCGGCACGCCCATGCGCATGACCGCCTTGGCAAACAGCTCATTGGCCGAGGCCGAGCCCGAGCCGTTGACATTGGCAAACTTGATGACGAAATCGTTGATGGCTTCTATGCGCTTCATGCGGCCTCCGATGGGGCAATGTGGGCTGCGGGCTGGGCATCTCTGCACCTGGGTCCCGCCTGCGTGGTGTTGAGCAGGAATTTCTGCATGTCCCAGGCTCCCGTGGGGCAACGCTCGGCGCACAGGCCGCAGTGCAGGCAGACATCCTCGTCCTTCACCATGACGCGTCCGGTTTTGAGTTCTGCGGACACATACAGTGCCTGTTCGGTATGGGTAGCCGGTGCTTTCAGTCGCGTGCGCAGATCGGCCTCGTCGCCGTTGCTGGTGAACGTGATGCAATCCATCGGACAAATATCGACACAGGCATCACACTCGATGCAGGTGGTGCGGTTGAAAACCGTCTGCACGTCGCAGTTGAGGCAGCGGCTGGCTTCCTTGAAGGCGGTGGCGGCGTCAAAACCGAGTTCAACCTCCACCTTGATGCTGGCCAAAGCCTTTTCGGCATCGGCCCATGGCACTTTGAAACGCAGGTCGTTCGACACGTCGTTGCGGTAACTCCACTCGTGAATGCCCATCTTCTGGGACATCAGGTTGGTCATGGGTGGTGGCCGGCGCCTGACATCCTCGCCGTTGAGGAAACGGTCGATCGACACCGCGGCTTCGTGGCCGTGCGCCACCGCGGTGATGATGTTTTTCGGACCATAGGCCGCATCGCCACCAAAAAAGACCTTGGGCAGGCTGGACTGAAAAGTGCCCTCGCCCAGCACCGGCAGGCCCCATTTGTCGAACGTGATGCCGCAGTCGCGCTCAATCCAGGTGAACGAATTTTCCTGGCCGATGGCCACCAGCACGGTGTCGCAGGGCACAAACACGTCAGGCTCACCTGTGGGAACCAGGCTGCGCCGGCCCTTGGCGTCGTATTCGGCACGGACGATCTCGAAGGTCATGCCCTTGATCTGACCATGGTCGTGTTCGACCGATTTGGGCACGTGGTAGTTGAGGATCGGAATGCCCTCGTGCACGGCGTCTTCTTTTTCCCAGGGCGAGGCTTTCATTTCCTCGAAGCCGCTGCGCACAATCACCTTGACGTCCTTGCCACCCAGGCGTCGGGCTGAACGGCAGCAGTCCATGGCGGTGTTGCCGCCGCCGAGCACAATCACGCGCTCGCCGACGCTGGTGACGTGGCCGAACGACACCGAGGCCAGCCAATCGATGCCGATGTGGATGTTGGCAGCCGCTTCTTTGCGGCCGGGTACCTCGAGCTCGCGCCCGCGCGGGGCACCTGAGCCGACGAACACCGCGTCATACCCCTGGCCCAGCAGCGCCTGCATCGACTCGATACGTTGGCCACTCTTGAACTTGACCCCCATGTTCAGGATGTAGCCGGTTTCCTCATCAAGCACCGACTCGGGCAGGCGAAAACGCGGGATCTGGGTACGCACAAAGCCGCCGGCCTTTTTCTCGCCATCGAACAGCGTGACCTCGTAACCCAGCGGCGCCAGATCACGCGCCACCGTCAGTGAGGCCGGACCCGCGCCGATGCAAGCGATGCGTTTGCCGTTGAACGGTGCGATGGCCGGCATGCGTGCGCTGACATCGTCCTTGTGGTCGGCCGCGACACGTTTCAGGCGGCAAATGGCCACCGGCTCCGGCTTCTTGCTATTGTTTTCTTCAACGCGGCCGCGCCGGCAGGCGGGCTCACAGGGCCGGTCGCAGGTGCGACCCAGAATGCCCGGAAACACATTCGATACCCAATTGATCATGTAGGCATCGCTGTAGCGTCCCTGACCAATCAGGCGAATGTATTCGGGCACGGGGGTGTGGGCCGGGCAGGCCCATTGACAATCAACGACCTTATGGAAGTAGGCCGGGTTGGTAATACTGGTAGCTTGCAAAGTGGTCTCCTTGCCCTGCAAACGCTTGCGAAATGATGCGGCAGGTGGGGAGGCATCCTACGCCGATCCGTCAGACTTACCCTCCCCAAAAACCCGCGATCTGCCACGAAATGCCAATTTGCTGATCTAGATCAAAAAACTTTTAAGCCCCAAAATAGGCAAGAAACTTGATTTGCCTCAAAGATTGACGCCGAGCGGTCGCCAAAAATGGCTTCACTCACGACAAGGAGAACCCATGAATGCTCTGCAGCATATTGAACAATTCAAGGCGCTTGATGCCTGTCACCAACAAATTCACCAGCAGTTGGCAGAACTGGCCGATCTGCTGGAACGACTGGAAACCAGCAGCGACAGCCCCCATTGCCGGCAGAAGGCCAAGACCATCGAGGCCTTTTTTTCAGAAGTGGCTCGCCCGCACCATGCCGAAGAAGAAAAAAACATCTTCCCCCCGCTGCTGGCCAGTGACAACCCGGAACTGGTGCAGGCGGTGCGCACCTTGCAACAAGACCATGGCTGGATCGAACAGAACTGGCTGGAACTCGCCCCCATGCTGCGGGCTCTGGCCCAAGGCGAAGACTGGGCCGACATGGCCGAACTCAGGCACAACGCCGAGGTGTTTGTGAGCCTGTGCCACGACCACATCGTGCTCGAAGAATCGCTGATCTACCCCGAAGCCAAAGAACGCCTGGTCAAGGAATTTGCCAGCCGTGCTGCGCGACTGGCACAACGGGCCGCGTGACCACGGCGCCAGGCGCTCAAAGCCTGGCAGCCTCGTTCAGGATCAGAAACGGTGGCGAATGCCCAAGGCCAGACCGGTGGAGTCTGTGCCTGCCGTGGCCGTGACGCCGCCCAGGTAACCATTGCCACCCGGGGCCACCTGCGCCATGGCGCTGTTGTCAAACCGAACCAGCACGGCATTCAGGTCGGTACGTTTGGACAGTGCGTAGGTGTAGGCCACGCCGTAGGATTTGACATCTGCATTGGCCGGCCGACGGTCGTCATACCAGTTGTAGGCCACCGAAATGGTATGAGGCCCGGTCACATTGCGATACCCAATGTGGTACAGCGTGCCATCCTGTTTGAAAGCCTCAATAAAGGCATTCTGCACTTGTGTAGCCGTTGGACCAGCCAGTGGACCCAACGCAGCCAACTGAGGCGTCAAGGTGGCAGCAATCACAGACAAACCGTTGGGATGGTCATCAGTAATGTTGGCAATGACAGAACTGAGGGTGCTGCTGCCCATGGTCATGGAGGCGCCCAGTACCGTGGTTGTCAGCGCCTTTTCACCGAGCTCGTTGTTCTTGGTGTTGTAACCCAGGCCAACAGAGAAAGTACCGGTCTTGTAAGCGGCATTGATGCCGTACATGGTGCCTTTGCTGGCGTCACCCGCCACCTCGCCGGGCGCGTACAAAACGGAGCCTGAAATGCCATCCTTGACGATGCGATAAGTCAAGGCATTGGAGGTCCGGATTTCAAACATGGCCGGGAACTGCACAATCTGGCCCGCAGACAGGGCTGATTGTGTGGCCATGATGTCGTAACTGGCAAAGGTTTCATAGGCGGGCGTGTATTGACGCCCGGCCAGGATGGCGCCTACCGGTGTGACAAAACCAGCAAAAGCCTGACGGTCAAACACGTTGTTGGTCACATTGACGCCAAACTGGCTGGCCAGCAAGGCATCGACCCCGTTGACGGCCGATTGATAGGCGCCCTGCAACAAGGGCGAAGGTGAGGTGAGCCCCATCAAGACCGCCTGCGAAAACCGGTCGGACAACTGGCTTCCTGTGATCGGCCTGTTGCTTGATGAGCCGGTGTCCAGCTCAAAACGACTTTCAAGCGTAAAGAGAGCACGGTAGCCATTACCCAACTCTTCACTGCCCTTGATGCCCCAGCGCGAACCTTCCATGATGCCGCTGGCCACTTGTGTCACCGTACCCGCCGCCAGGCCACTGACCGCGGTGATACCCACGTCGGCCAAACCATACAGCGTCACGCTTGAATCGGTTTGCGCCTGTGCCAAAGCTGCGCAGCAGAGAGAGCTGGCCAAAGCCACCTGACGAAGGCCCGAAACGATCAATTTTGAAGAGTATGGTTTGTTCATGATATTTATAAAAGTAGTGAATACAAAAGAACGACCGTGCCTATTCTGGAGGGACTAAAGCACCACGACAAGGCGTACAAATCAAGGAATGCACTGATTTAGTGATTTTCACCACAAGTGTTTTCCCTTATTTGGTGCGACCTTTATTTGAGTTCTCCTAGGGAATCAGAGTGAAAGTTGCTTAGCTCAGCATTCCATGCAAGCTCTTGGCCAAAGGATACGGGTAATCACCAATACCGAATGTGTCGCAATTATGAGACGCAGTGTCATAAAAAAGGCATATAAATTGCGTAAAGCTTTTGTGAAGACGCTTTTTTTTGGTGTCTTCATGTTGCAATCAAGCTGTGTTGATTGATTCACACCTCAAAACATCAAAAGTGTTTTGATTTTTTAACTTAAGGAGTTTTCATGAAAAAAAGTCTCATCGCTTTGGCAGTGCTCGCTGCTTCTGGTGCATCTTTTGCCCAATCTTCCGTTTCTGTTTATGGCCTGGCTGACATCTGGTTTGGCAGCGTCAAGACTGAAAGCGGCGTTGCAGGCACCAGCCTGACACAAACCAAGCTCGACAGCGGTGGCGTGAACCAATCCCGCTGGGGCCTGACCGGCTCTGAAGACCTGGGCGGTGGCTTGAAAGCCAACTTCAAATTTGAACAAGGTTTTGCTTTGGACGAAGGCAAGGCAAATGCTGGCCAGGCTTTCTCACGCGAGGCTTATGCTGGTCTGTCTGGCCGCTTTGGTGAAGTCAAGTTCGGTAAAGTCTGGACTGCTTTTGATGACGTGAACGGCGCCTCCAACGCCAATTTTGACTCGGCCCTGTCTCCCACCAGCTACACCTTCCGCAGCACCGGTTATCAGGGCAACCCTGGCAACACCATCTATTACGCAGCCCCTGCCATGGGCGGCTTCGGCGCAGCTCTCAGCTACAGCCTGGGTGAAAACAAGACGCTCGCGCTTGACGCATCGTCCATCACCAGCCTGAACCTGACCTACGGCGCCGGCCCCGTGGCTGTGCAATTTGGCTACCAAGTTGAAGACGTGAACACCTCAAACAATGACACGGCCTTCACACGTTTGGGTGCTTCCTACAACTTCGGCATGGCAACCGGCAAGCTGAGCTACGGCAAAGTGACCAACGTGAACAACACAAATGGTGCCGACACCACCGAATATCAAATCGGTGTTGACGTTCCTGTGAGCGCCGCCTTGACCGTGTCTGCCAGCTACGCCAAGTCGGATGACAACGCTACTCTGGGCAACCAGTCGCGCAAGGGTTACGGCATTGCTGCCGCTTACACCTTGTCCAAGCGTACCTTCGTGTACGGTGGCTACGTGGCCGCAACTGTCACCAACGCTGGCGCAGCTGACGACAAAGTCAGCGTGTTCGCTGTTGGCGTTCAGCACAAGTTCTGATCAAACACTGGCGCAAGCCAGTGCCTGATCTGAATCAAAACCCCCGCCAGGGCAACTTGGCGGGGGTTTTCAACGTCTGGCAACACCATCAAGTTGTTGCGACATCACTACAAAGACACCTTCTTGGTGCACATTTGTTTGCTGAATTGACCCAGAAGTGGCCTCGCTCTGGTTCAATCACGTCTAACTTCCTGAACAAGGAGGTTAACCCGGGGTTCTCGGGCCTCTCAGCCCTGAATCCTTCGTATAACCTTGGAGCATTTACATGAAAAAATCCCTCGTTGCATTGGCCGTTCTGGCCGCTTCCGGCGCCGCTATGGCCCAATCTTCTGTCACGCTGTACGGCGTGGTTGATACATTTGTCGGCACTATCAATAAAGAAAACCTGGGCACTGCTGCTGTTCCAGTGGGTCAATCCCTGTCGCAAACCGTTCTGAACGCCGGTGGCAACAACGGTACACGTTGGGGCCTGAAAGGCGCGGAAGACTTGGGCGGTGGCCTGAGCGCCATTTTCCAGCTGGAAGCTGGTGTGAACCATGATGTCGGCTCTGCTGGCCAAGGTGGTCTGGCATTCGGCCGTCACGCATGGGCTGGCTTCCAAGGCAGCTTTGGTGCAGTCCGTTTTGGCCGCATGCCGACCGCTTTTGACGATGCACAAGGCATTTCTGACTCCGGTTGGGACGGCACCTGGGCTGCTGCTCAAAACGTGTTCCGCACCGTGGGTAACGGCGGCGGCGTGTTGGCTGCAGACGGTGCAGCGGCTGTGGGTTACACCATCCGCAGCAACAACACCATCAAGTTCACTTCCAACACCTACAGCGGTTTTGCTGCTGCAGTCAGCTATGCGCTGGGCGAAGACAAGACCTTGACGACCGACGCTTCTTCGATCACTGCCGTCAACGCAACCTATGCCAATGGTCCTCTGGGCGTGCAAGTGGCTTACCAAGTGGAAGACATCGTCAACACCGTGGCCAAGCCTGCTGACCAGAGCTACGCACGCGTTGGCGCCAACTACACTTTTGGTAACCTCGTTGCCAAGTTCACCTACGGCAAGATGAACAACGTGGCCAACGTCGATGGTGGCGACACCACCGAGTACCACATTGGTGCTGACTACAACCTGTCGCCTGCTGTTCAGCTGACCGCCGGTTACGCCAAGTCTGACGACAACGCCAAACTGGGTGATGCCAAGCGTACCGCTTTCTCCGTCGCTGGCAAGTACACGCTGTCCAAGACCACCAACATCTACGCTGCTTACGTGAATGGCAAGCAAGAGCAAGCTGGTTTGAAAGATGTCACCGGTACATCTTTCGC
>JBEGLK010000064.1:10446-18923 GCA_041183605.1 Pseudomonadota bacterium | reverse complement strand
GTCACTCCCATGTCCACGCCCGCCCCATCCCTTGTCGAGTTGGAAAACTCCTGCGAATTCATCACACGCCACATCGGCATCGATGCGGCTGACGAAGTCGTGATGCTGAAGACCGTGGCGGCGGCATCACGCGCGGCGCTCATCGACGAAATCGTGCCGCGCAGCATTGCCCGCAGCCAGTCCATGGCCATTCCCGCGCCCATCTCTGAGGCCGCCGCGCTGGGCGAGCTCAAGGCCATCGCGGGTAAAAACAAGGTTTTGAAAAGCTACATCGGCCAGGGTTACTACGGCACCCACACGCCTGGCGTGATCCTGCGCAACATTCTGGAAAACCCAGCTTGGTACACCGCTTACACACCCTACCAGGCCGAAATCAGCCAGGGCCGGATGGAGGCGCTTGTCAATTTTCAGACCATGGTGATGGACCTGACAGGCATGCCGATGGCCAATGCCTCAATGCTCGACGAAGCCACCGCGGCAGCCGAAGCCATGACCATGGCACTGCGCGCCAGCAAATCCAAATCGACCACCTTCCTGGTCGACAGCGAAGTGCTGCCGCAAACCCTGGCCGTGATCCAGACCCGGGCCGAGCCGCTGGGCATCAGTATCAAGGTCTGCCAAAACAGCGAGGAATTGGCACAAGACAGTTTTGCCGTGCTGCTGCAATACCCTGGCACCAGCGGTGCAGTGCGCGATGACCGCGCGCTGATTGCCGCCATCAAGGCCAAGGGTGGCATCGTCATCATGGCGGCCGACCTGCTGGCGCTGACACTGCTGACCTCACCTGGCGAACTCGGAGCCGACATTGCCGTGGGCACCACGCAGCGCTTTGGCATGCCGATGGGCAACGGCGGCCCGCACGCCGCCTACATGGCCTGTCGCGACGAGCACAAACGCACCATGCCCGGTCGCCTGGTGGGTGTCAGCGTCGATGCCCATGGCAACCCGGCCTACCGCCTGGCGCTGCAAACACGCGAACAACACATTCGCCGGGAAAAAGCCACTTCCAACATCTGTACCGCGCAGGTGCTGCCCGCCGTCATCGCCAGCATGTATGCGGTCTACCATGGCCCGGCTGGTCTGAAGCGCATCGCACAACGCGTGGCCAATTTGACCGTCGTGCTGGCCGCTGGCATAAAAACTTTGGGTTTCACCATAACCAATGCCAGCGCGTTTGACACACTCACCGTGAATACCGGTGACGCCACAAGCTCGATCGCAGCCAAGGCGCTTGCTGCCGGTGCCAACTTGCGTCTGGTCTCAGCCAACGCACTTGGCGTGGCACTCGATGAAACCAGCACACGCGCCGATGTGGAGCAACTTTGGGGCTTCTTTGCCAAACCCGGCCAGACGCTGCCGAAGGTCAGTGATTTCGAACAGACCACGGCCAGCCTGCTGCCTGCAGCGCTGTTGCGCACCAGCAGTTACCTGACGCACCCGGTGTTCAATACCCACCACTCCGAGACCGGCATGCTGCGCTACATCCGTCGCCTGTCCGATTTCGACCTGGCGCTGGACCGCACCATGATTCCGCTGGGCAGTTGCACCATGAAACTCAACGCCACCAGCGAGATGATTCCGATCACCTGGCCCGAGTTTGCCAACGTTCACCCGTATTGCCCCAAAGACCAGCGCGCGGGCTACACCGAGCTCGACGCACAACTGCGCGGCTGGCTCTGTGAAGCCACGGGTTACGCCGGCATCAGCCTGCAACCCAATGCAGGCAGCCAGGGCGAATACGCCGGCATGATGGCCATCCGTGGTTACCACGCAGCGCGCGGCGAAAGCCATCGCAATATCTGCCTGATCCCGAGCAGCGCACATGGCACAAACCCTGCCAGCGCGGCCATGGTGGGTATGAAAGTAGTCGTCACTGCTTGTGACGCCAATGGCAACGTCGACATGGCCGACCTCAAGGCCAAATGCGAGCAGCACAGCGCCAATCTGGCGGCGATCATGATCACCTACCCGAGCACCCACGGTGTGTTCGAGACCAGCGTCAAGGAACTGTGTGCCTTGGTGCACAGCCATGGTGGCCGTGTCTATGTGGACGGCGCCAACATGAACGCCCTGGTCGGCCTGGCTGCCCCTGGCGAATTCGGCGGCGACGTCAGCCACCTGAACCTGCACAAAACCTTCTGCATCCCCCACGGCGGTGGCGGCCCCGGTGTCGGTCCGGTGTGTGTGGTGAAGGACCTGGTGCCCTATCTGCCAGGCGCGGGGGTCGGTGCTGTGTCAGCTGCACCCTTGGGCAATGCGGCCGTGTTGCCGATCAGTTGGATGTATTGCCGCATGATGGGCGCCGAGGGTTTGAAAGCTGCCACTGAAGTCGCCATCCTGAGCGCCAACTACATCAGTGTTCGTCTGAAAGACCACTATCCCACGCTTTACACCAGCGTCTCCGAAGGCGGCAAACCCGGCCGTGTCGCGCATGAATGTATTCTGGATTTGCGCCCGCTCAAGGAAAATAGCGGCGTCACTGCCGAAGACGTCACCAAGCGCCTGATGGACTACGGCTTCCATGCGCCCACGCTGAGTTTTCCGGTGCCTGGCACACTGATGGTGGAACCCACCGAGAGCGAAACACTCGACGAGCTCGACCGCTTCATCAACGCCATGATCGCCATCCGGGAAGAAATTGCCAAGGTGGAGCAAGGTGTCTGGCCGCAGGGCAACAACCCGCTGAGCAACGCGCCCCACACGGCAGCTTCGCTGCTGGGTGAAGCCTGGGATCGACCCTATTCACGGGAACTGGCCGCCTTTCCGGTGCCTGCGCTGAAGCAGTCCAAATATTGGGTGCCAGTCGGGCGCATCGACAACGTTCACGGCGATCGTCACCTGTTCTGCTCGTGTGTTCCGGTCACCGACTTGGCTTGAAAAATGACACAGGGGCGTTTTCGCCCCTGTCCTGATGGCTCAAGGCACCAACACAAAGTCCTGCGTTGCATTTGCCCCTGAAATGTCCTTGCTGACCGATTGTGTTTGGTAACCGGTCGCAGACGCGGCCACACTGTATTTGCCGGCCAGGCCTGATTGCAAGTTGAGCGTAATGGGCAAAATTCCGGTGCCAAACTGTCCCAGCAGGGGTTCACCAATCGGCAAACTCAGGCTGTAGGCACCACCATTCAATTCATCCACAGCGACAGACTTTACCGTCACGGTTGGCGAGGCGCCAAAGCTTTGTTTCGCCGCCACATAAGCCACTGTAGCCGTGTTGGGCGGGTTCAACGTGGTATTGCCGCTCACCGTGCCGTTCGCCGAGATCGGCATTGTGATTCGCGTCACCGTGTTGCTCACGGGAACCACACTGGTAGCCGTTGCGACCAGTACCCCCGCAATGACCGCCGTCGAGCGGCCATTCGCGGTCAGCACCACGTCATAAGTTCCAGCCGGGAGCCGCGCCAGGAAGAATTCCCCGGTCGTCGTGTTGGGTGCGGTGGTCTGCACCACCACGCCGTTTTGTTGCGCAGTAGCCATAACACCACTAACCAACAGTGCTGGGTCAACAAAGCCGTTGATGCCATTAAGCACAAAGGGCACGACCTTGATCACAGGTTTCAGGGCATAAACACCATTACCACGTTTCACAATTGATTTGCAGGCGTCAAAATCCATCAACAGGTCGACGCGCTGGCCGGAAGCCACATCAAATTCATTGACCAGCTTGATGCCGCTTTGCACCGCACTGGGGGTCACCAGCGGGGTCTCGACACCGCCTGTTGGCACCACCGAATTGGCTAGACCGTTTGAGGTGTTCGGGTCCAGTACCAACCTCAGTTGTGAATAATGTCCGGCAGACAAGGGGGTCTCGCCAAGCGACGTCAGCCCGCCATTGTTCCAGTCGAGCAAATTGATTTTTCTTGATGGATTCAGCGTGATGTCGGTCCAGCCACCGTCATTTTCCGTGGCCGTGCTGCTTTGATTCACACGTACTTTGGTCACCGTCACGTTCACGGCATCAAAGCCGCAGGCCGGCGCATCGGTCAGGGAAACTCCCAGCGTCCCTGGCGCAACGCCACCCCCACCGCCGCCACAGCCAGTGACCAGGGCCGCCAGAACCGATGCGGCGAACCCGTTCCACCAATTGGTGCGCGAAAGTTTCTCCGTACTAGTCATTTTGATCCTCGTTGTATGCCTGCATGGCCATTCTGGCACTGACATGGAGCTGTATGCAATAGGCGAACCCTCCAAAATTGAAACAGCTTGTGTCGACCCGGCTCCTAGCTTTCATGGCGTAGCCAGTAAACTCTACCCATTCAATTTAATTCGCTCACATGACTTATTGCGTCGCCATCAAACTCAACGCCGGACTGGTTTTTTTGTCCGATTCCCGCACCAATGCCGGTCTTGACCAGATCAGCACCTTTCGCAAGATGATCGTCTATGAAAAACCCGACGACCGCTTCATGGTGTTGCTCTCAGCGGGCAACCTGAGCATTTCGCAGTCGGTGCGTGAAATCCTTCAGGTTGAAAAACTCAAGGACCATGACGAGGACGAAGGCATCACGATCTGGAACGCCAAAAGCATGTTCGACGCAGCACGTGTGCTTGGCGCGGCCATACGCCATGTCTATGAGCGTGACGCCGCTGCCCTCAAGCAAGCCGGCGTCGATTTCAACGTGTCACTGATTTTTGGTGGGCAGATCAAGGGTGAAGGCATGCGCTTGTTCCAGGTCTATTCAGCTGGCAACTTCATTGAAGCGACACCCGAAACGCCGTATTTCCAGGTCGGTGAATCCAAATACGGCAAGCCCGTTTTGGACCGCGTGATTACGCCCCAAACACCACTCGATGAAGCAGCCAAGTGTGCGCTGGTGTCGATGGACTCGACACTCAAATCCAACCTGTCGGTCGGTTTGCCACTGGACATGGTGGTTTATGAAGTCAACAAGTTCCAGACCGACAAGGTGGTCTGTATTGACGAACACAACCCCTACTTCAAGATGATGCACAACAGTTGGGGCGCCAAGTTGCGCGAGGTTTTTGACAGCATCGAAGACCCGATGTGGAACGGCGAACACACCAACGTGCCCCTGATGCAACCCGCCAGCCGTAATCTGGCCTTGAAGAAAATCACATCCCCGCAGGAAAAGTTGATCTGATCCAGCACCCGGCAGCAGTCGCTCTGTAGGGTCGATTTCAATCGACCTGCTCGCCTGAAATCGGCCCTACAAGATACTCAAACTTCAGGCAGCCCAGGTCACGCTGCCGCTCCAGGCTGTGGCCAACACGACGATGCCAAACAAAATGCGGTAGTAGGCGAAACCGATAAAGCTGTGGCTGGCGATATAGCGCAGCAACCAGCGAATGCACAACCAAGCGCTCAGAAAGGACATCACCAGGCCGACGCCAAACAACGGCAGGTCAGCCAAAGTCAGCAGCGCCCGTTCCTTGAACAGGCTGTAAGCTCCCGCACCAATCAGCGTGGGAATGGCCAGGTAAAAGGAAAAGTCGGTAGCAGCCTTGCGGCTCAGGCCGAACAACATGCCGCCAATGATGGTGGCGCCGCTGCGGCTCGTGCCCGGAATCATGGCAGCACACTGGGCCA
The DNA here is from genome assembly GCA_041183605.1 of Pseudomonadota bacterium. Lineage (GTDB taxonomy): Bacteria > Pseudomonadota > Gammaproteobacteria > Burkholderiales > Burkholderiaceae_C > Rhodoferax. Next base: position 13,375 of record JBEGLK010000064.1, on the reverse strand, counting down.
GGCCCACCTTGAGCGCGTCCATGGCAGACATCGACTCAACGTTGTGAATCCGCGCCACCGCCGGATTTTTTTGTTGGCGGCGCTCGGCCCAGATGATGATGAACCCACCAATGATGAACATGCTGGCCACCACCACAGGCGTGAACAAGTGCGCCTTGATTGCCTTGCCGTACAGCAAACCCAGCACCACTGCAGGCAAAAACGCGATCAGCACATTGAAAGCAAAACGCCGCGCCTGATTCTCGGCAGGCAAGGCCAGCAAGGTGTCACGTATTTTTTGCCAATACACCAGGATCACGGCAAAAATGGCACCGGTCTGGATGGCGATATCGAAGACCTTGGCTTTATCGTCATCAAAACCCAGCAGGGCACCAGCCAGAATCAGATGACCGGTGCTCGAAATCGGCAAAAACTCGGTCAAACCTTCCACCACGCCCATGATGGCGGCCTTGATCAGCAAAACAATATCCACGCAAGCTCCAGTCAAACAAGCGTGAGATTATCGCTGCCAGCCCGTGCCCCGAAGCACGAGATGCGCAGCTTTACTTGATCAATGCCTGCACCGCCTTGAACTGAGGCGCCTCGGCACTGCGCAGCCACTCGAAGACCACCATCTCGGTGGTCACCAACTCGGCGCCGGCACCGGCGAGGCGGTCAAAGGCCGCATCCCGGTTGCGCTCGGTGCGCGAACTGCAGGCATCGGTCACCACCCATACCTCGAACTCGTCTTCGAGCAAGTGCAGCGCAGTCTGCAACAGGCACACATGGGCTTCGCAGCCAGCAATCACGATGCTGCTGCGCTCGGTGGGTGTGTTCGACGGTTTCTGCAAGTGTTTTGGCAAGCTGCGTGCATTGCCGGCAGGTGCCTTCACAGGAGGACGTAACCATTCGCCCAGGCCTTCCTCGACGCCACTGAACTGCATTTTGGCCAAAGTGCGTTGGCACAGGGAGCGCAGCTCGGGCGGGTTCTCGCCGAGTTTCGACGGATTTTGTTCAGTACCCCACACCGGCACCTGCATCAATTTAGCCGACTGCGCCAAGCGCACGGCATTGGCCAGCACCAGCGGAGCTTCAAAAATGGCAGGCATCAAGCGGGGCTGGTAATCGACCAGGACCAACTGGGAGAGTTCGGTTTCAAGCAACATGGCGGGCTTTCAAAAATTGAATACAGTGCATAGCCGGATTAAACCCCAGGTTTGAAGTCATGGATTGCGGGTCAGGCCTCGCAAAGACAACTTTCCTCTTGTCAAGCAGTGCTGGACTCGGCATCCATGCGGTTCCGCGTTAGCATGGCAATGTTCATACCAAAGAAACCCAAGTATGGTCACACGTAGAAACTGGTTGCTTGGCACCACTGCCGTCACTGGCGCCCTGGTCGTGGGCTGGTCGCTGTTGCCGGTGCGCCAGCGACTGGCTGGCTCACAAGCCTTGCCGGTTGCCACAGGACAAAGCGCACTCAACGGCTGGGTCAAGATTGACGTGGACAACAATGTCACGGTGATCAGTTCCAAGTCTGAAATGGGGCAAGGCGTACACACCGGCCTGGCCATGCTGCTGGCCGAAGAACTCGATGCAGACTGGGCCCTGGTGCGGATTGAACACGCACCGGTTGACAAGATCTACAACAATATCAGTGCTACGGTGGACGGATTGCCGTTTCACCCGGACGACAACAGCATGCTCAAAGCTTCCACGCAATGGTTCACTGCCAAGTTGATGCGCGAGTTTGGCGTGATGATGACCGGCGGCTCGTCGAGCATCAAGGACCTCTGGCTGCCCATGCGCGAAGCCGGCGCTTCTGCGCGCGCCATGCTGATCGAAGCCGCCGCCCGCCAATGGCAAGTGCCGGCCATCGAATGTAAGACGGCGCTGGGGCGCGTGACGCACCCCAGCGGCAAATCGGCCAGCTTTGGCGACCTGGCCCTTGCTGCCAGCCAGTTGCCCCTGCCGAAAGCAGTAAAACTCAAGAGTCCTGCCCAGTTCACCCTGATTGGTTCACCCAGGCGCCGCCTGGAGGCAGCGTCCAAACTTGATGGCTCGGCCATCTTTGGCATGGACGTGTTGCCACCCGGACTGCTTTATGCCAGTGTCGCCATGTGTCCCACATTGGGCGGTCGTGTGGCCAGCTTTCATGCCGACGCAGCTCTCAAACTGCCCGGCGTGCTCAAGGTATTTGAGGTCGATGCTTATCATGGCGGTGCCAGTGGTGTCGCGGTGCTGGCAGACACCCCGTTTCATGCCAGCCAAGCCCTGTACAAGGTGCACATCACCTGGGACCACGGCCCCAACGCCACACTCAACAGTGACGATGTGATGACACAACTGAAACAAACGCTGGACCGGCAAGACGGCTGGGCCTATTTCCAACATGGCGATGTGGATGCAGCCTTGGCCGCGGCCAGCAGAACCATCAGCGCCGACTACCAGGCGCCTTACCTCGCCCACGCGCCGATGGAGCCGATGAACTGCACGGTGCAATTCAAGAACGACACGGCGACCGTCTGGGTGTCGACCCAGGTGCCAGACCTGGCGCGAACAGCAGCAGCTCGAGCACTGGGCATCAGCAGCGACAAGGTGACGGTGCAGGTGAAGTTACTCGGCGGAGGCTTTGGCCGCCGGCTCGACGTTGACTTCGTCGGCCAGGCCTCAGCTATCGCCAAAGAGGCTGGCGGTTCGCCGGTGCAAACCCTCTGGAGCCGGGAGCAGGACATGTCGCACGACTTTTACCGTCCGGCCTGTGCCTCGCGCTTCACGGCCGGTCTCGATGCCAAGGGCGCTCTCAGTGCCTGGAAGAACACGTCGGCCAGCCAGGCGATCGTGCCGCAAATGTTGAAACGCCTGTTCCAGTTGCCGTCGATCGGCCCCGACAAGACCACGGCAGAAGGTGCCTTCGACCAGCCCTACGAATGGGCCAATGCCCGCATCACCC
>JBEGLK010000064.1:0-10439 GCA_041183605.1 Pseudomonadota bacterium | reverse complement strand
GGAACTCGGCGTGCCGGTCGGCTTCTGGCGCTCGGTGGGGCATTCACACCAGGCGTTTTTCAAGGAATGTTTCATGGACGAGGTGGCGATGGCCGCTGGCCAGGACCCGGTGGCTTTTCGGGCCAACCTGCTCCAGCACCATCCGCGCCAGCTCAAGGTCTTGCAACAAGTGGCCGCTATGTCGGGCTGGGGCCGGGCTGTCAAAGCGGTACCAGGTACCTCGCCGCGTGCCCGTGGCGTGGCGCTGCACCAGTCTTTTGGCTCGGTGGTGGCTCAGGTGGCCGAGGTGTCGGTCGATGCCACCAAGAAGATTCGTGTGCACAAGGTCTGGTGCGTGATCGACTGCGGCTTTGCCGTCAACCCTAACCTGATCCGGCAACAGTTGGAGAGCGCCATTGTGTTTGGCCTGTCGGCAGCGCTCGGCGAAGAAATCGCGATCAAGAACGGACAGGTGCAACAAAGTAATTTTCATGATTTTCCAATGCTGCGCATGGACGAATGCCCCGTTATTGAGAGCCACATCATGGCCAGCACCGAGCCACCCGAGGGCGTCGGCGAGCCAGGCACGCCACCGATTGCGCCGGCCGTAGCCAATGCTGTGTTCACACTGACCGGACGGCGCCTGCGCGCCCTGCCCCTCAAGCTGGCTTGAGGCTGCCGCCCAAGAAACACCATGACAACATCCCTCAGACTCAACGGGAAAATCATCACCGTAAATTCCGAGCTGGAAACCCCGCTGCTGTGGGTCTTGCGCGGCGAATTGCACAGTAATGGCACCAAATTCAGCTGCGGCATGGCGCTATGTGGCAGCTGCACAGTACATCTGGACGGCGAGCCAGTGCGAGCCTGCGTAACACCGCTGGCTGCTATAGGCACGCGCGAAGTCACCACCATCGAAGGTCTGCACGGACCCGAAGCAGCAGCCTTGCGCCAGGCCTGGATCGATCTGGACGTCGTGCAATGTGGCTATTGCCAGAGCGGCCAACTCATGAGCGCCGCCGCCCTGCTCAAAAATAAGCCCAATCCCAGTGATGCCGACATCGACGACGCCATGAGCGGCAACCTGTGCCGCTGTGGCACCTACCCGAGAGTGCGGGCAGCCATTCACCAGGCAGCCCGAACCGTGAGCAAGTCCGCCACGACAAGGGCTTTGTAGGATGCCCGTCTCGGGCCGATTGTTTTAAGCCCAATCGCGGTGAAGATACCATTTCTATTAAATTAATTTAAATTCAAGCAAATCAATTAGTTAAACGATATTTCTAGAATTTTAATTAAGATTAAAAAGTGTGTAAACTAGAGTCATGCGAATAACCGCCCTTTTGTTTTCCTTGCTCATTGCCGCCAGCGTGCACGCTGCGCCGACGGACGCACCCGATGACATGAGCCGTTTTTTGAATGACAAGGGCTTGTTGTCTCAAATCGACCAAATGCGCCAGAAGGTGACCAACAAGGCCACCGATTTGGTGGTCAACGCGCTGGGGTTCATGGGTGTGCCCTACCGCAAAGGCGGCAATAACGCGGATACCGGTTTCGATTGCAGCGGTTTTGTCAAGGCTATGTATGAACAAACTGTTGGTTTGATCCTGCCGCGCAAAGCCGAGCAGCAAGCTGCCGTCACCCAAAAGATTGACCGCTCGGAATTACAGCCCGGTGACCTGGTGTTCTTCAACACCCTGCGCCGTGCTTTCAGTCATGTGGGCATTTACATTGGCGACGGCAAATTCATCCATTCGCCCAAACCTGGTGAGCAGGTGCGTGTGGACAGTTTGGGTCTGTCCTACTGGAGCCGTCGTTTTGATGGTGCACGCAGGGTCACATCCCCCGAGAACATCAGCCATCTCCCGGCCGCGGCAGAACCCGGCTCACGCTGAACTCAGCGACGTTTGTCTTCAATCTCAATGACTTCCGTCACCTCGGTGACCTCGGCATCAATCACATCCATCGACTTTTTGTCACGACTGTTGCCAGCCGATGTGGCCCGGTAAGCCCGCTGCCAAAGCCCGGATTGATGCATCTTGAACACCCAGGGCTGCACCGGCTTACCACTCAACTTCGCCCACAAGGCCCGCAACAGCCACAACATCAGCAACAAGGCTGCGGCAAACATCAGCGCGGTCAAAAAAATCACTGCGGCCGCGAGCAAACTCAGGCGCAGCACCCAGGCCAACAAAAGTTTGAAAAAATGACTCACTCATCAATTCCTTGAACACAATCCGATCGCCCATCATCGCATCAAAGCAAAGACAGCGTCCCAAGAACACGCCGCGATACCGCATAAGGTGGCAGGCCTTGCAACATGCGACGGCCATACGCCATGCTCAGCAGGCGCTTGTCATAACAAATCACCCGGGCCTGATCGGTTTCGGAGCGGATCGCGCGGCCCGTCCACTGCAACAACTTGATGCCGGTCGCCGGCACCACCAATTCGGAGAACGGGTCTCGCCCGGCGCGCTTGAGCCATTCCGCACGCGCTTCTTCGACTGGATCAGAAGGCGGGCTGAACGGCAACTTGGCGATGAACACGGTTTCGCACAGCAGCCCTGGTAAATCCAGCCCCTCGCCAAACGACTGCAGGCCAAAGATGACCGAGGCACGCCCGGACTCCACCCGTGCCTGGTGGATGCCCAGCAGACGGCCGCGCGCCATTTGGCCCTGCACCAGCACCAACTCCACCAGAGACGCATCCAGCGCACTGACTGCCGCCTGCATTTGCACACGCGAGGTGAACAACACCAAGGCACCATGTGCAACTTCACGCAAATCAGCCAGCAAGGCTGCCACCATCTGGGTGGTGTAGAGGTCAACCTGCTTTGGGTCAGCAGCGGTATCAGCCACAACCAGCTGACCTTGTGTGCGGTAGTCAAAAGGGCTCTCCACGGCCAGGGTACTCACCTGCGGTAACCCGGCCAGCCCGGTTTCGCCCAGAAAATAATCAAAACTGCCACAGGTGGTGAGGGATGCCGATGTCACCACCGCACCGCGCACCTGCCGCCACAGGTGCCGGCGCAGGCACGATGGGACAGGCATGCGCACTGATCGAGACCAGGCCGGAACTGGTGTCCGACTTGAGCCACTTGGCCAACGGCGGCTCGTCAGTGTACAACCACTGCGCGCTGGTGGCTACCACCGCGTTGAGTCTGGGTGCCATCTGGCCCAGCCTGGCGTATTTCACCGAGCAATTCGCGGCCTGGGAAGGATCTTCCTTGGCACGCAGCTTGAGCTCGGCACCCAGCGCCTCAAGAGCGTCTGACAACGCCGCGGCGTGGCCATGGATGAGCTTGAATGGCTCCAGCATGGTATCGGGCACGATGCCATCCTTGAAACGGTAAACCGTGTCATACCCGGCTGAAAGACCACGTACCAATTCCAACGCCAACCGGCCGGCATCTAGCATGGCGGTCTTGAGCTGTTGCGCCAAAGTGGTGACGTCTTGGGCCAAGGCAAATCCCATGCTCTCAGCCACCTCGATCAAGGTCTTGGGCAATTTGTCGAGCCATCGCAAACCGGTCAGGTCCATGGCGCTGGAAAACTGGTCAAGAGCCACTGCGGGCAAGTGATGCCCCTCATCGAACACGACCAGACAGCTGTCCAGATCGGGCAAGGCTTTCATGCCCAGCGATGCCAGCACCAAGTCGTGGTTGGCCACAATCACCTGTGCTTGCGCCAGTTGCATGCGGGCCTGGTAATAACTGCAGCTTGAAAAACGCGGGCAATGGCGTGCCGTGCAGGTATGGCGCTCTGCCGCCACGGCTGACCAGTCGCGCGCATCGGGTTGTTCGGCCAGGCTGTCGCGGTCACCATCCCACTTGCCGGTAGCCAAGGCTGAGGCCAGGGTTTCGTACAAGGCCACGCGTCGCTCCATGGGGTCTTGCCACACCACGCCACTGCCTGACTGGGCTGGATTGGGAGGCTGTGCCAAGTTCGCTTCGTCATCACCTTCAAACAATTCTGCGGCATCCTCCCCGACATGGCCAACCAGTCGCTCCAACTTGAGCTTGCAGACATAACGCCCACGGCCTTTGGCCAAGGCATAAACGAACGGCGTGTCGATCACTGATGCAAGTGCCGGCAAGTCTTTCGTCATCAATTGCTCTTGCAGGGCCACGGTGGCAGTGGATACCACCACCCGCGTCTTGCGCGCCAAAGCCAGCGCCACGGTGGTCGACAGGTAAGCTGCCGACTTGCCGACTCCAGTGCCCGCTTGGATCACGGCGACTGCGCTCTGCGGGCTTTCTTGTTCACCCAGGCTCACACCATGAAGGACATTGGCGATGCGCTGCGCCATCTCGCGCTGTCCAGACCGCTCACGAAAACCTGGAGTAGCTGCCACCACCCGATCGAATGCCGCCATGGCGACGGCCGCCAGATCAGAAGCTGAGGCCGCTGTTGACAAGGCGTGTTACCTCAAGCTACACGTTGGGGCCAGAATGATTGCCATCTGCTGATTCTTCGCCTGCCGGACGCCACAACTCCCATTTCTTCAGCTTGCCGTCCATGAATTCGGCCGTCACATGGGACTGGGTCGCATCGGTCCAGCGATACACCTCGGGTTGTGTCTCAGCAGGACTGACCAGCTCACCCAAGGACTTGGTCATGGCAATCACATGCATCAAGTTGACACCGCGGCTGAGTCTGGCGTTCAACATGACGGCGCTGCTAACATACCCAATAGGGCGACTGGACGCACCGTGCAAGACTTTGACAATTCGATTGAAATGAAGGAGCGCCCACATCACCAAAGCGCTGACAGCCAAAGCGACGCCCTGCCAGTGATAATAGTAGTAGGCACCGACGACCAACACAATGCTGGTCAGGGGAACTAAAAATTTTTGATAATTCATTGGGTTATTCCCCAGGACATCAGAACTCAGTTACCAAACAGACACAAAGAAGAAAGGACTTAGCCTATTTCTAAGCTAAGTCCTTGATTCATATGGTCGGTGTGAAAGGATTCGAACCTTCGACCCCTTGCACCCCATGCAAGTGCGCTACCAGGCTGCGCCACACACCGAAGCCCTAAATTATAACCACAGAGCAAGCCCTATTTCAGAGGACAGGCGACAACAATGCACGTATTTCGTGAAGCTCATGGCGCAACTGACGCCACAGTTCGTCGGACGCGCCAATCAAAAGCGAGTCATTGGAGCACGACACACCTGCAGGCTGGTCATCGATGTCATCCATCTCATCAATACCTGCCGAGGTGTCCTCAGGCAACTGGCGTTTTTCACGCTCTGAATGCAGGAGCTCCTGCATTTTGTTGCGTGCACCACTGATGGTGAATCCCTGGTCGTACAGTAACTCGCGGATGCGCCTGATCATCAGGACTTCGTGATGCTGGTAGTAGCGCCGGTTACCGCGTCGCTTCATGGGGCGAAGTTGGGTGAACTCCTGCTCCCAGTAACGCAGCACATGCGGTTTGACACCACACAACTCGCCCACCTCACCAATGGTGAAGTAGCGTTTGGCCGGAATGGGGGGGAGCGAATTCTCCATGCGAATCAACAAACTAAGCTGCAAATGTGCGAGGGTACTCTAAGTTCACCCCCACTGTAAAGACAGCCTTCCGAATCGAACGTGCGGATACTCAAACGACAGGAGAATTTGCCGGGGAACCGCTCTGAATCTGCTCCTTGAGCTTTTGACTGGCGTGAAAAGTCACAACCCGCCGCGCGGCAATTGGAATGGCCTCGCCGGTACGCGGGTTGCGCCCGGGACGCGGTGATTTGGTCCGAATCTGAAAGTTGCCAAAACCGGTGATTTTGACATCGTCGCCATCAACCAGGCTGTTGGAGATCAGGTCAAAAAAAGCATCGACCATGTCTTTGGATTCGCGCTTGTTGAGCCCGATTTGTTCAAACAGCAACTCCGCCAGTTGCGCCTTGGTCAGGGCTGGGGTTTCCAGTGATTCAACCGTAATGTCCATCGATGACTCGCTTTGCTTGGGGGTGATGACTGACTCAGGCACGCTGACGTGCAGCAACTTTTTCGCTCAAGGTGGCAAGCACGGCAACTACGGCGTCCTCAATTTGCTGCTCGGACAGCGTAGCATCTTGGGCGTTCAGCGTCAAACGCACCGCCATGCTTTTCTCGAGCGGCACGTTGGAAGCATCCGCGCCGGCCTGCGGCTTGGGTCGGTAAATATCAAACAACACCGCATCACGCAAAATACCGCCGCAGGGCGCAGCCCAAATGGCCTGCATCAGGGCGTCGTGCGTGACCGACTCGGCAACCAGCACTGCTATGTCACGTTCGACCGCCTGGAAGCGCGCCACCGGCTCAAAGCGCGGCACCTGGCGCGCCAAGGCTGCCTGCAGATCCACCTCAAACATGATGGGTGCTTGCACCAGGTCATAGGATTGACGCCACTTGGGATGTAATTCACCAACAAAACCGACCGCGACACCCGCACACAACACACGTGCACAACGTCCGGGATGCATGGCCGGGTGTTGGGCGGGCTCGAAACTCAGGCAAGTCGGTGCAAACAGGGCTTCGAGGTCACCCTTGACGTCAAAGAAGTCAACCGACCGCTCCTTGCAACCCCATTCTGGCGCGTCGACCGGGCCCATGGCCACACCGGCAACTCGCATTGGCTGATCAAAGCCTTGCACCGTGGTGTCGGAACTGACAACGGAGGCGTCACGCAGGAACACACTGCCGACCTCGAAGACGCGCACACGTTGCGCCTTGCGGTCCTGGTTGAACTTCACGACCTGCAGCAAGGAGCCCAGCAAGGTCGACCGCATCACACTCATCTGGCTGGCGATCGGGTTGAGCAGCTTGATCGGGTTGGGATTGCCCGCAAGTTCATGCTCCCAGCGCGCCTCGACAAAACTGAAATTGATGGTTTCCTGGTAACCCAAGGCAGCCAGCGCGCGGCGCACGGCAAACGGGCTGCGCTCAGATTCCTTGCGCACCTTGGCCGTGATCGGGGCCAGTGGCGGATTCGTCGGCAAGTTGTTGTAACCCACCATACGGGCCACCTCTTCGATCAGGTCTTCCTCGATTTGCAGGTCGAAGCGGAAGCTGGGCGGCGTCACGGTGACGGTGCCATCGCTTTCGACCACATGCAGGCCCAAGCCGCGCAAAGCATCGGCGCACTGAGTTTGGGTAAGTGGCATGCCGATGACCTTGTTGGCACGCGCTACGCGCAAGGTGACGGGCTGGATCACGGGCATGTTCAACATTTGGTCGTCGATCGGTGCCACCTGTGTGTCGGGTGTGCCGCAAATGTCGAGCACCAACCGCGTGATGCGTTCGATATGTTCCACCGTCAACTGCGGATCGACACCACGCTCGAAACGGTGACCCGCATCGGTCGAAAAGTTGTAGCGGCGCGAGCGCCCCGCGATGGCGTTGGGCCACCAGAAAGCAGCTTCTATGTAGATGTTTCTGGTGTCGTCCGACACGGCGGTGGCGTCACCCCCCATGATGCCAGCCAGCGATTCGACCTGGCTATCGTCGGCGATCACGCCCACTTTGCCATCGACCGTCACCGTATTGCCATTGAGCAGCTTGAGTTGTTCACCTTCGCGGCCCCAACGCACCTGCAAGCCACCATGGATCTTGTCCAGGTCAAATATGTGCGACGGGCGACCAAACTCGAACATCACGTAGTTGGAGATGTCCACCAGCGGGCTAACGCTGCGCTGGCCGCAGCGGGCCAGGCGGTCCACCATCCACTGGGGTGTCTTGGCCCGGGTATTCACATTCTTGACCACACGCCCGCTGAAGCGCCCGCACAAATCGGGAGCATCCACCTTGACGGCCAACTTGTCTGCAATCCCGGGGGTCACCGTCGGGAACGATGGCGCATTGAGTGGCGCACCGGTCAAGGCCGACACTTCACGCGCGATGCCGTACACACTGAGGCAGTGCGCCAGATTTGGCGTGAGTTTGATCGTGATGAGGGTGTCGTCCAGATTCAGGTATTGGCGAATGTTCTGACCCAACGGCGCATCTGAGGGTAATTCCAGCAGGCCGCCATGGTCATCGGCAATCTTGAGTTCCTTGGCTGAGCACAACATGCCCTGGCTTTCGACGCCGCGCAGCTTGCCAACCTTGATGACGAAGGGTTTACCGTCTTCACCCGGAGGCAATTCGGCCCCCACCATGGCGCAGGGCACACGAATGCCGACCCGGGCGTTGGGCGCACCACACACGATGTTGAGCAGACTGCCCTGCCCCACGTCCACCTGGCACACGCGCAGGCGATCGGCATTTGGGTGTTGCACCGCTTCCTTGATTTCACCGATCACAATATGGGTGAAAGGCGGGGCCACAGGCTCCAGTTCTTCCACTTCGAGGCCAGCCATGGTCAATGTGTCGGCCAGTTGCTGGGTGGTCAGGGGGGGGTTGCAGAACTCGCGCAACCAGGATTCAGGAAATTGCATCGTCTTGACTCGGTGTAGTAAGGGGCCCGCAACGCCAGGCGGCGGGTCTCGTGATCACTGGAATTGGCTGAGGAAACGGATGTCACCGTCAAAGAACAGGCGCAAATCGTTCACGCCATAACGCAGCATGGTGAAGCGGTCCATGCCCATACCAAAGGCAAAGCCGATGTATTGCTCAGGGTCAAGCCCCATGTTGCGCACCACGTTGGGATGCACCTGGCCGGAGCCCCCCACTTCAAGCCAGCGACCCGCCAGCGGGCCGCTCTGGAACTGGATGTCAATTTCGGCGCTGGGCTCGGTGAAAGGGAAGAAGCTGGGCCGGAACCGCAGCACCAGATCGTCACTTTCGAAGTAGGTCCGGCAGAAATCGGTGACGACCACTTTCAGGTCCTTGAAGCTGACGTTTTCACCAATCCACAGGCCTTCACACTGATGGAACATTGGTGAATGGGTGGCATCACTGTCGACCCGGTAGGTGCGTCCGGGGGCGATCACGCGAATCTCGGGCATGCGCTGACCGGCATCGAGCAGGTTGCGATAACGCTTGACGTGTTGCACCGCGTGCCGGATCTGCATCGGACTGGTGTGGGTGCGCAACAAATTGGGGGCCGTTTCGCTGCCGCCTTCGACATAGAAGGTGTCGTGCATGGAACGCGCCGGGTGATCTTCAGGCGTGTTGAGCGCGGTAAAGTTGAACCAGTCGGACTCAATCTCGGGGCCCTGTGCCACTTCAAAACCCATGGAACCAAAAATGGCCTCGATACGCTCCAGGGTCAACGACACCGGGTGCAAGCCACCGGTGCCGCGCTGGCGGCCAGGCAGACTCACATCGAGCGCTTCAGCCTGTAGTTGAACCTGCAGTTCACGATCGGCCAGCGCTTGGCGGCGGGCGTTGAGCGCAGCTTCAATGCCTTGTTTGGCCTGATTGATAGCGGCACCCTGCAATTTCTTTTCTTCGACCGGCAAGGCAGCCAGACCCTTCATCAGTTCGGTGATGCGGCCCGCTTTACCCAGATACAAGGCTTTGCTGTTTTCAAGGTCAGCAGGGGTATGGGCCAGCTCGAAGGCGGCACGGGCTTGTTCAACAACAGCGGTCAAGTCGTTCATAAATACTCAGGAAAGCTCTGATCCAAGGAAAAAGGGCTAGCGCCTTTTCAAGCTCTAGCCCTCATCATTTTTGCAAGAAGCTATAAATTAAATAGCAACCAACGCAACTCAAGCAGCCAGTTTGGCCTTGACTTGTTCCACGATACCAGCAAATGCGGCCATGTCATGGATCGCAATATCAGACAGAACCTTGCGGTCGATCTCGATATTGGCTTTCTTCAGACCGTTGGCAAATTGGCTGTATGTCAGGCCACACTGACGAGCAGCGGCGTTGATACGGGCAATCCACAACTGACGGAAGACACGTTTTTTGGTACGACGGTCACGGTAGGCATATTGCCCAGCCTTCATTACCGCTTCTTTGGCGATACGGAAGACATTACCACGACGACCGCGGAAACCTTTTGCAAGGGCCAGAACTTTTTTATGGCGGGCGCGAGCCGTTACACCACGTTTGACGCGAGGCATGTGAGTACTCCTTGTTCGTCGTTAATTAAATACCACGGCCTGGCAGCATCTGTGCCATGTGACCCATATTGGTCTCATGAACAGCAGCTACACCACGCAATTGGCGTTTATTTTTAGTGGTCTTCTTGGTCAGAATGTGACGTTTGAAGGCGTGACCGCGTTTAACGGTGCCACCTGGACGGACGCGGAAGCGTTTCTTCGCCGCGCTTTTGGTCTTCATTTTGGGCATTTACTGCTCCTGTTACATTGTGCTCGTGAGGCGTCTGCAATCAATTTGCAGCCTTGATGGCCCCGAGCCACTTTTAGTGGCGAGTCAAAAACCCACCACTTTGAAGTGAAGGGGGCAAACCCTCCACTTTTGGCAATGAGCATAAACCCACTGCCTTGTAGCAAGCACCTTGCGGGTGCCTGCCCCAATCTTTTAAGCGCTGGCAGCGACTTCTGTCGTTGCCGCTTTGGCCGGTGCAA
>JBEGLK010000063.1:0-19604 GCA_041183605.1 Pseudomonadota bacterium | reverse complement strand
GGTTCATGAAGATTGCCGATCAGCCCGAGAAAACCAACGCACGCACCGAGGCGGCGCTGGCGCGCTTGCACCAAGCCATGCGCGAAATCGAGTCGGACATCCACGCCAATAAGGGCATTTATCCCTTCAACCACGGGCGTGTCACCCAGTCAGAACTTTGCCGTCGCGCCGATGTGAAAAAAGCCACGCTGCAAAACCCTGTTCACAAGGATTCGACCCGGGTCGAGATCATCAAGTGGCTGGACGCCCTCAATGCGAAGCTGATGCAGACGCGTGACAGCACCCGAGAGCGTGTCACAGCAGTTGCTGACAAGCTGACTGATGAGCTTGCGCATTGGTCACAGGCCTGTCAGAGGGCTGAGGAGCGGCTGGCAAAGGCAGAGCTGTTGATGGAGCAACTGCGCGCTGAAAACGACTTGCTGAAGAAGCAGCAGCTCGCTTGACGAAGCAATGGGTTAACGCCTTTTGGTGTGAACCCGGGAAGCTGAATGAAGGCAGACCAGCCCCCGCACCCAAAGAGTCGGGGGCTGGTGAGATTTACTTCAGGTCAAAGCGGTCAAGGTTCATCACCTTGGTCCATGCCGCGACGAAATCGCGCACGAACTTCGCCCCGTTGTCATTTTGTGCATAGACCTCGGCGATGGCACGCAATTGCGAGTTGGAACCAAACGCCAAGTCCACGCGGGTGGCTGTCCACTTCACGGCACCGGTCTTGCGGTCACGCCCTTCGTAGCTGTTGTCACCGCTTGGCTTCCAGGCGGTGGACATGTCGACCAGGTTGACGAAGAAATCGGTTGTCAGTTGGCCTGGGCGTTTGGTGAACACGCCATGCTTGCTGGCACCATGGTTGGCGCCCAGTACCCGGAGTCCACCGACCAGCACAGTCATCTCGGGTGCTGACAGCGTGAGCAGTTGCGCCTTGTCGACCAACATCTCTTCAGGCGAGGCGCTGAAGGCTTTTTTGCGGTAGTTGCGGAAACCGTCAGCTTGCGGCTCGAGCACGGCAAATGACTCAACATCGGTCTGCGCAGCCGTGGCGTCGGTGCGACCTGGTGTGAATGGCACCTCCACGGTGTGACCGGCTGCCTTGGCCGCGGCTTCCACAGCAGCATTGCCCGCCAGAACAATCAAGTCTGCCATCGAAATCTGTTTGCCGCCGCGTTTTGTGGCGTTGAACCCATCGTGGATGACTTGCAGCGTGGCCAGCACACGGGCCAGCTGTTCGGGCTGATTGACCTCCCAGTTTTTCATGGGGACCAGACGAATGCGTGCGCCATTGGCGCCACCACGCTTGTCGCTGTTGCGGTAGGTCGATGCCGAGGCCCATGCGGTGGCGACCAGCTCACTGATCGTCAAGCCACTGGCCAGGACCCGCGCCTTGATCTCGGCGGCATCGTTGCTGCTGATCAAGGGGTGCTGGACGGCAGGCAAGGGGTCTTGCCAGATCAGGTCCTCGGCTGGAACCTCAGGACCCAAATACAGACATTTGGGCCCCATGTCGCGGTGTGTCAGCTTGAACCAGGCGCGGGCATAGGCGTCAGCGAATTCCGCGGGGTTGTTGAGGAAGTGACGCGCGATTTTTTCGTACGCGGGGTCAAAGCGCAGCGACAGGTCGGCGGTGGTCATCTGGGGCGGATGCTTTTTGTTGGGATCATGTGCATCGGGGATCATGTCCTCGGCGGCCACGTCCTTGGCGCGCCACTGAATTGCACCTGCCGGGCTATTGACCTGCTCCCACTCGTATTTGAACAACACTTTGAGGTAACCCATGTCCCATTGGGTCGGATTGGGTTTCCACGCGCCTTCAAAGCCGCTGGTGGTGGTGTCGCCAGCCTTGCCGCTGCCATGTTTGTTGATCCAGCCAAAGCCCATTTCTTCCATGGGGGCGGCTTCGGGCTCAGGGCCGACCAGGGTCGGGTTGCCCGCGCCGTGCATCTTGCCAAAGGTATGGCCACCGGCGACCAAAGCAACCGTCTCATAGTCGTTCATGGCCATGCGAGCGAATGTTTCACGCACATCGCGGCCGGAAGCAACCGGGTCAGGCTTGCCATCCGGACCCTGCGGGTTCACGTAGATCAAACCCATTTGAACGGCGGCCAGCGGGTTTTCGAGCTGACGATTGCCGCTGTAGCGGCTGTCCGGCTTGTCGCTGGTGGCCAGCCATTCTTTCTCGGCACCCCAATAGACGTCCTCTTCAGGCGCCCAAATGTCAACCCGGCCGCCGCCAAAGCCAAAGGTCTTGAAGCCCATGGTTTCCATTGCCACATTGCCAGCCAGAATGAACAGGTCTGCCCACGAAATGGCGTTGCCGTATTTTTGTTTGATCGGCCACAGCAGGCGGCGCGCCTTGTCCAGGTTGCCGTTGTCAGGCCAGCTGTTGAGCGGGGCAAAACGCTGGTTTCCGGTGTTGGCACCGCCGCGTCCGTCAGCGGTGCGATAGGTCCCCGCGGCATGCCAGGCCATGCGAATCATCAGGCCACCGTAATGCCCCCAGTCGGCTGGCCACCAGTCTTGGCTATCGGTCATCAGCTTGGCCAGATCCTGCTTCAGCGCCTGGTAGTCAAGCTTCTTGAAAGCTTCTGCGTGGTTGGTGTTGATGCAAGATGGACAGGTTCAGCTGGTTTGGCCACCAGTCTGCATTCGACTGGGCGCCTTGGTGCGCACGTGCACCACCAGCGGCGTGGAACGGACATTTCGCAGTTTCTGAAATTGAACTCATGTCGGATCTCCTTGTTCAGTGAATGTGCTGAAAAAACAAGTGTGCTCAAAACGCCAGTGCCAGCGCGGCAAGCATTTCTTGCAGGGGCGAGGTTGAAGAAGCGGTTTGACTTTGGTCCATGGATGTCCTTTCTGATCAATCACGGAGATGATTTTTTTACAGACTATCGGGGCTGTCAAAATGAATTCTTTTATCTATTGAATAGACAATCTCAATCGAATCTGGCAATGTTCAGAGCGCCTGGCGGGCAGTCGCCGCCGTGAGGCGTCACGCAAGAGTGATCAGGAAACGAAAAAGCCCCAAGTAAATTAATTACTTGGGGCTTGATTCTGGCGGAGCCGGTGTCTTCTTAAACGGTGCCCCGCATTCTCACTCGCTATTTGTTTGTTGCAGTTGTTGTTGCGTCTTGCGACCTGCGATCAACGATCACAGCGCTGCCCATTTGCACCGGTAAAGCATCGGGGTAGTTGTAGCCGGTACCTTTGCTGTGGTCAATCATGGCTCCTATGCCACCACCAAAGATAATATTCCCGTACATGCTTCCCGCAGCTCTGGAAATGGCCTTTAGTAACCCATCTTTTTCGCCATCTTTCTTGCATTCAACTGTCAAGTCGTCAGAGGAGCGTCGAACATTAACGAATCCCGGCGAGGTGGCCTCCCAGGCTCCCTTGTCGTTTTGAAGTTTGCACTTCACGCCTTCTATGGTTTTTGTGTCCTCTCCTTTTGTGGTGAGTGATAGCTGCTGCATTTCACTTCCAGTAATCGAAGCGCAACCAGTTGTAAGAACAATGAGCGCTCCCAACACGTTCATTGCAGCAATGTTTAATTTCATAGTTCGCACCTTGTCTATAGCTGTCTATCAAGCAAAACGGCTGTTTCGATTGGCTGCTGTTGGCGAAATAAATCATCCTAGGCGGCCATGGCATCGTAAGTTGCCATTGCATTTATTGGTACCCCCCATTTGGGTAGGGCATCGATTAAATGCATGTTCAGTTGCGGTAGATCAACTGCTTTGCTTGTTGACGGTAGGTTTGAATTTCAGGTTGCCCACGAGTGGAGGTGTTGCAAGGCTTTGCTGTCATGCCTTACCAAACCGGCAACTTGTCTTGCTCGAATGACCAAATCAACCACTTGCAGAATTGGTGGGACTAATAGGGGGTAAGGAATGAAAAACGGGCCCGAAGGCCCGTATTCATTGCTTGTCTGGCGGAGCAGGGGGGATTCGAACCCCCGGTGGGTTTTACCCCACGCACGCTTTCCAGGCGTGTGACTTAAACCACTCATCCACCGCTCCAGAGCACGAGATTCTAACTGCCCGAAGGCATGTTTTCGGGATGGGTCGTGATAGAAATTTGCAGGTGGGTGTGTTGGGATGGCATAGGCCAATAAAAAAGGGAAGCCAACCGGAGTTTGCTTCCCTTTCGGGCTGACACCTGGATGTGTCAGCGCTGCCTGTTTTGGCTTAGCGAATCACAGCCAGGGTTTCCAGTTTGCCGCCGCGCACTGTTTTCAGGGTCAAGGCACCATTCTTGATGTCGCCTTTTTCGTCAAACGAGACGGGGCCGGTCACACCTTTGTAATCGGCTGTGGCAGCCAGCACGGGCAGGTACTTAGCAGGGTCAATAGAGTCAGCCTTGACCATCGCCGCCACCATGATCTTCACAGCGTCATAAACGTAAGGGGCATACACCTGCACGTCTGCGTTGTACTTGGCCTTGAATTTGGTCTTGAACTCTTCCATACCTGCCTTGGCTTCACCTTCGACGCCACCGGCTTCGGCGCAATAGACCTGGTTGTCAGCGATGGCGTCACCACCGAGTTTGACCAACTCGGTGGAGCAGATGCCGTCGCCACCCATGAACTTGGATTTGATGGCCAGAGATTTCATCTGCTTGAGCATGGGGCCGGCCACGGCGTCCATACCGCCAAAGAACACCACGTCAGGCTTCTTGGCCTTGATGGTGGTCAGGATGGAAGTGAAGTCGGTTGCCTTGTCGGTGGTGAATTCTTTGGCCACCACTTTGCCGCCAGCGGCTTCAACAGCTTTGGCGAATTCTTCCGCAACACCTTGGCCATAAGCAGTGCGGTCATCAATCACGGCAATGGCCTTGCCCTTGAGGGTGGCCACGGCATATTTGCCCAGGGTGCCGCCCAGTTGGGTGTCGTCTGCCACGACACGGAAGGTGGTCTTGAAGCCTTGGCGTGTGTATTTGGGGTTGGTCGCAGAGGGCGAAATTTGAGGGATGCCTGCATCGCTATAAATCTTGGATGCGGGAATGGTGGTGCCGGAGTTCAAGTGACCCACGACACCGGCAACCTTGGCATCAGCCAGCTTTTGCGCCACGGCAGTACCTTGTTTTGGATCTGCGGCATCGTCCTCTGCCATCAGTTCCAATGTCATTTTTTTGCCACCAATCGTGACACCCGCTGCATTGAGTTCTTCAATGGCCATGCGCGCGCCGTTTTCGTTGTCCTTGCCCAGGTGAGCAATGGCACCGCTGGTCGGTCCAACGTGACCAATCTTGATCACATTGGCGGCAGCTGCCGGCGCAGCAGCAGGTTTGGCAGCTTCTTCTTTTTTGCCACAAGCAACCAGCAAAGCAGCGGCAGCGATCAGGGTCAAGGTACTTTTAATGCGCATAAAAACTCCATTTAAAAAAAGGAAATTGCAGAAACAAATTCTAGCGGTGCACGATAGCCTAGTTTGGTGCCCTAAGCCATAGGGATGGTACCAATATAGTGCGTTAATTAACAAATTTTGAGAGATGCTGCGTCAGGTACAAGTCAGGATTGGACCGTCCGCGCATCCAACACTGTCTGGCGCACCTTCACCACAAATTCAGCTTGCAATCGCGTACGAATGCACCGCAAGTCTTGTGCCAGTGTTGCACGGCGTCACCGTGTCAATTCATCTGGGTGTTGTGGCTTGGAGATCGCGACTGCTCATGTCACAGCCCGAACCGGCGTAATGCTTCCAGCGGCCGCGCGCCTGCTGTTTGTCGCTGGCATCCTCGCCCACGATTTCGATGATGCGGTCAAATTGCTCAAAGCCGGCAGGCACCCCGGAACCCAGGTTCAAAAGAATGGCATGGCCGGTATCGGCTTGGGGCGTTGGAGTGAGCAGGATGGGCGAGTTCGCAAGGACTTGTGGTAGCGCATCCTGCAGGCAATGGGGCACAAAATCGGCGTTTGAAAATGTCCAGAGCAGTTGGTCAAACTGCCTCAGAGCTTCTTCAGCAGCGGTGACCTGCACCTTGGCGCCACTTGCGGCTGCCTTGCGCAGCAAGCGGCAGGCGTACAGCAGCTTGTCTGGTGCCTGGGTGTGGAATTCGACCTTGGTGCTGACCATCAGGCTGCAGAAGTTTGCAATGACAACACATAGTGCAGCAGCAAGCCCACAGGCCGGCCGGTAGCGCCTTTGGCTGCTCCGCTTTTCCACGCCGAGCCGGCGATGTCCAGGTGACCCCAGGGGTACTTGCTGGTGAAACGTTGCAGGAACTTGGCCGCGGAAATGGCACCACCGGCGCGGCCAGCAACGTTGGCGACATCGGCAAAGCTGGTTTTCAAACCCTCCGCGTACTCGTCATCGAGCGGCATGGGCCAGCACAGGTCCTGCGAAGACTCACTGGCTTTGGCGATTGCTGCCGACATCACGGCATCACTCGAGAAAAAGCCGCTGCGCACGCCGCCCAGGGCAATCACGCAGGCTCCGGTGAGCGTGGCAATGTCGAGCACGGCTTGCGGCTTGAAACGCTCGGCGTAGGTCAGTGCGTCACACAGCACCAGCCGGCCTTCGGCGTCGGTGTTGAGAATTTCGATGGTCTGTCCGCTCATGCTGGTCACCACATCGCCAGGCTTGACCGCGCGACTGCTGGGCAGGTTTTCGCAGGACGGAATCAGGCCAACCACATTGATGGCGGGCTGCAGTTCGGCCAGCGCCTTGAATACACCCAGCACACTGGCGGCACCACACATGTCGAATTTCATTTCATCCATCTCGGCGGCAGGTTTGATCGAGATGCCGCCGCTGTCAAAGGTGATGCCCTTGCCAACCAGAACCACCGGCGGCTGCGACTTGGGCGCGCCGCGGTATTGCAGCTCAATGAATTTGAGGGGCTCGGCGGAACCTTTGGCGACTGCCAGAAAAGCGCCCATGCCCAGCTTTTCGACATCTTTCTGGTTCATGACGTCACATTTGATGCGCGGCGCCTTGGCCAGTGCCTGTGCGGCACGCGCCAGGTGGCTCGGCGTGGCGTGATTGGCCGGGCGATTGGCCCATTCCTTGGCCAGTTCAATGCCGTGGATGGTGGCCACAGTCTGGGCGAAAGGCGCCGCCAGTTCGGTGCTGTTGGGCACGCCGACCTTGACCAGGGCCAGCGAGCGACCTTCCGCTTTGCTCAAGGTTGCTGCATACACGTAGCTGGTCTCGGCCAGAGCGGTCAAAGCCGCATGGAGCGCCTGGGCGCCAGGGGCCTGGTCAAAACACAAGCTGACTTGTTTCGGCTTGGACGCCTTGATTAGGGTCATGGCAGCGGCCACGCCTTTGCGGACGCCGGCGGCACCCGCCTCGTCCACACGTACCAGCACCAGGCGCGCGCAAGCGAGCCCGGCAGGACGGTAGATGTCGAGCAGACTGCCGGGCTTGTCTGCCAAATCGCCGGCCTTCAGCGCCTTGCTGATCACGGTTGACAGCTGATTCCTGCCCGCCTTGAATGTGCTTGCGAGCAACATCACCAAAACATCACATTTTTCATGCCCGGCTTGCGCCGCATCCAAATTCAGCAGTTCAAAGTTCATAATTCAGCCTTTCCAATTGACGCAATGTTATTCCATTCATCCCTACGCAAAGAGCTGTCCCGAAGTTTTGGCGCGACCCTGATAGTGCTGGTCACCGTGGTCATGACCATGACATTGATTCGCACGCTTGGGATGGCATCGCGCGGCAGCTTCAACCCCTCTGACGTGTTTTTGGTCATGGGCTACACCGTGTTGGCTTATTTGCCCACTTTGTTGACCTTGGGCCTGTTCATTGCCATCATTTCCACATTGACACGGATGTACCGCGAAAGTGAAATGGTGATCTGGCAGTCGAGTGGACAAGGGCTGTTTTCGATGATCCGGCCCTTGTTGCGTTTTGCCTGGCCGGTGTTTGCCGTGGTTGCCGGGTTGGCGCTGGTGATTCTTCCCTGGACCAATTTGCGCATTGAGGAATTAAAAAATCAATATGAGCAGCGAGGTGACCTCGAGCGGGTTGAACCTGGTCAGTTCCAGGAGTCGGCCGACGGCTCGAAGGTGTTTTTTGTCGAAAAAGAAACTTCCGGAACCCAGACCGGGACCAACGTGTTCATCGCCACCACCGAAAAAGGCAAGGAAACCGTCACCTCGGCGCGTAACGGGCGCATCGAAAACCTGCCGAACGGGCGCTTCCTGATGCTCCGGAACGGCCAGCGACTGGAGCGCTCACTGGATTCCCCGGACATCAAGATCAGCGAGTTCGAACAATATGGCATACAGATCGGCCAGGAGACCCTGGATGCCATGAATTACGTGCCGGTCAACACCCGCACCACTGCCGAGTTGCTCAAGGATTTGACGCCGTTGCATTGGGCTGAACTGTCATGGCGTCTGGGCCTGATCCTGACCTCATTCAACTTTGTGATCATCGGGGTGACGGTGTCGAGCGTGAATCCGCGCGTTGCGCGCAGTGCCAACCTGGTTTTTGCCCTGTTTGCCTTTGTCTTTTATTACAACCTGCTCAGCTTGGGGCAAAACGCCGTTGCCAACGGCCAATTCAGCTTTGCCCAGCTGATGGTGTTGTTGCACGGCAGTATTTTTGTGTTGGCAATGTTGATTCTTGCCAAGAGACATCACAACCTGCAATGGCGTGAAATGCCGGGCTTGTTGCTCGGGCGTCGCAAGGCGGGACGATCATGAAAACCATTCGCCGTCTGATTTACGGGGAAGTGCTTTATGCGGTGGCTTTTGTCACCTTGGGCTTTTTGTCGCTGTTTTTCTTCTTTGACCTGGTGGAAGAAATCCAGTCGGTGGGTCGCCATGCGGCCACCGGCTACAAGCTGGTGCATGCACTTTCCTATGTGGCCCTGATCATTCCCAGCCACTTGTATGAACTCATGCCGATCGCGGTGTTGATAGGGACGATTTTTGTCATGGCGCGGCTGGCGCAGAGTTCCGAGTTCACCATTTTGCGCACCAGCGGCCTCGACCCATGGCGAGCCCTCAGGTCCTTGATGATTTTGGGTCTGGGTTTTGTTTTACTGACCTTTGCGCTGGGTGACTACGTTTCGCCTTATGCAGACCGCACGGCCCAGTTGCTCAAGGCCCGTTATACCGGGCGCATCACGGTGGGGCAGACCGGTGCCTGGCTCAAGGAAAAACAGGCCTATGGGCAGTACGCGGTCAATGTGGGTGAACTCGCGTCAGATGGTGTTTTGCACGATGTCCGGATCTTTGAGTTTGACAACAGGGGATTTCTGATGTCGATGATGCAGGTTGATTCGGCATCGGTCTCCGATGACGATGAATCCTGGCAACTGCAGAAGGTCAACCGCATCGATTTTCCGATCGGTGATGCGAAAAAAACCAGTGTGGACCGTACCCAGATCGATACCCTGCGCTGGCCCAACCGCCTCAGCGCCGAAATGGTGGCGGCCGCCTTGCTCAAGCCGGAGCGCATGCGCACCATCGACCTGTTTCAGTACATCCGGCATTTGCAAAGCAATGCACAGGCAGCGCAGCGTTACGAAATCGAATTCTGGAAAAAAGTCTTTTACCCCCTGAGTTGCCTGGTCATGGTGGTGCTGGCGCTGCCGTTTGCCTATTTGCACTTTCGTTCGGGCAGCATCACCACCTATGTGTTTGGTGGCGTCATGGCCGGCATCAGTTTCTTCTTGCTCAACAATGTTTTTGGGTATATTGGCAATCTGCAAAGCTGGCAACCCTGGCTGACGGCGGCCTTGCCCGGCATGATTTATTCGGTGCTGTCGCTGACGGCCTTTGGCTGGCTGGTGCTACGGCGTTAACCTGTGAATCGATGGATTCCTCAACCTTTATTGAAAGCCATTGACCTATGCAAGCGACGATCCTGTTTGGGCATGGTTCGCGTGACCCGCTTTGGCGCGTTCCGATCGACACGGTGGCGCAGCGCATGCGGGCCATTGACCCGCGATGCTGCGTTCGTTGCGCATTTCTTGAAATCACCGAGCCCGACCTCGTCAGCACCACGGCCGAACTGATCGGGCTGGGCGTTGACGACATCACCATCGTGCCCATGTTTTTGGGTGTGGGCCGCCATGCCCGCGAGGATTTGCCGGTCCTGGTGAAATCATTGCAGGCCGATTACCCGGAGGTCCGGTTTACGCTGCAACCCTCGGTGGGCGAAGATGCACGTGTGGTCGAGCTGCTGGCGCAGATTGCCTTGCCGGCGGCGGTGAAGGGCGTGGTCGCAGCATGAACCTGCATCAATTCCGATTTGTCCAGGAGGCGGTTCGGCGCAACCTCAACCTGACCGAGACAGCCAAGGCCCTGCACACGTCTCAGCCTGGGGTTTCCAAAGCCATCATCGAGCTTGAAGAAGAACTGGGCATCGAGATTTTTGCACGCCATGGCAAACGCCTGAAACGGGTGACCGAGCCGGGCCAGCAGGTGCTCAGGAGCATCGAGCTGATCATGCGCGAAGTCACCAACCTGCGGCGCATTGGTGATGAGTTCAGCTCCGAGGACAGCGGCACCCTGTCGATTGCCACCACCCACACCCAGGCGCGTTACGTGTTGCCCGAGCCGGTTGCCAAGCTGCGTCTGGCCTACCCGAAGGTCAATGTCAGTTTGCACCAGGGGTCACCGACACAAGTGGCGCAGATGCTGATCGACGAAGTGGCTGAAATCGGCATTGCCACCGAGTCGCTCGATGGCTTTGAAGAGCTGGTGAGTTTGCCCTGTTACGAGTGGCAACACGTGCTGGTCTTGCCGGCGGGGCACCCGCTGTGTGTCAAGGAACATCTGACGCTGGAAGACATTGCCCACGAACCGCTGATCACCTACCACCCGTCCTACACCGGTCGCACCAAGATCGACCAGGCCTTTGCCACGCGCAAGCTCGAACCCCGCATTGCGCTTGAAGCCATTGACTCGGACGTGATCAAGACCTATGTCAAGCTCGGGCTGGGCGTTGGCATTGCCGCTGAAATGTCGGTGCTTGATTTGGTGCAAGCCGGCCCCAATGCTGAATTGGTGGTCCGGCCCGCCGGCCAGTTGTTTGGCCAGAACGTGGCACGGGTCGCGTTTAAACGCGGGGCTTATCTGCGAAATTTTGTCTACCAGTTTGCCGAATTGCTCAGCACCAGACTCAGCCGCAACCTGGTCGCCCGTGCCATGACCGGTCATGTCAACGATTATGAGTTGTGAAACCTTGCGGGACAGACCAGGATTTGCGCAGCAAATTTGCTCTGTCCCCAACAAATTAGAGACTTGCGGGACAGGCCTGGATTTGCGAAGCAAATTGTCGACTCCCCAACGTCGGCACCACCATCTTTACCGTCATGTCGGCCCTGGCGGCTGAAAAAAAAGCAGTGAACCTGGGGCAGGGTTTTCCGGACTTTGACTGCGACCCGCAACTCCTGGATGCGGTAAGCCAGGCCATGCGACAGGGACACAACCAATACCCGCCAATGCCAGGCGTGCCGGTCTTGCGTGAAGCGGTGGCTGCCAAAATGGCCGCGCTTTACAGCCATGCCTACAACCCTGGCACCGAGATCACCATCACGGCGGGCGCCACTCAGGCGATCCTCACCGCCATTCT
The DNA here is from genome assembly GCA_041183605.1 of Pseudomonadota bacterium. Taxonomy (GTDB): domain Bacteria; phylum Pseudomonadota; class Gammaproteobacteria; order Burkholderiales; family Burkholderiaceae_C; genus Rhodoferax. The sequence continues at coordinate 8,070 of JBEGLK010000063.1, read as the reverse complement.
GGCCGTGGTGCATCCGGGCGATGAAGTGATTGTGCTGGAGCCCTGCTACGACAGTTATGTGCCCAACATCGAGCTGGCCGGTGGCGTGCCGGTGCGTGTGCCTTTGAAACCAGGCACCTTTCGACCTGACTTCGCCAAAATTGCCTCTGCCATGACACCCAGAACCCGGGCCATCATGGTCAACTCGCCGCACAACCCCAGCGGCACGGTCTGGACCGCAGCCGAGATGCGGCAGCTCGAACAATTGCTGGCACCCACCAACATCCTGCTGATCAGCGACGAGGTCTATGAACACATGGTGTTTGAAGGTCAGCAACACCAAAGTGTGGCCAGGTTCCCGGGCTTGGCAGAGCGCGCCTTCGTGGTGTCGAGTTTTGGCAAGACCTACCATGTGACCGGATGGAAAGTGGGTTATGTGGCGGCACCGGCCGCACTTACCCAGGAGTTTCGTAAGGTGCACCAGTTCAATGTGTTCACCGTCAATACCCCGGTGCAGCACGGACTGGCAGCGTACATGGCCCATCAGGATGCCTACCTCACGCTGCCGGACTTTTATCAGCAAAAACGGGACCTGTTCCGGGCCGGGCTGAAAGACAGCAAATTCAGGCTGTTGCCCTGCGAGGGTACTTATTTCCAGTGTGTCGACACCTCGGCTGTCAACGATCTGGGCGAAGCCGATTTTTGCAAGTGGCTGACCGGCGAGATTGGCGTGGCGGCCATTCCCCTGTCTGCGTTTTATGGCGACGGTTTCGACCAGCGGGTGGTGCGTTTTTGTTTTGCCAAAAAAACGGACACCCTGCAGCTGGCACTGGAAAAATTGCAGCGCTTGTGAGTTGATGGGCATGGACATCGACTTCACACTGGATCACAACTACAAGAGTTATCCGTTCACCGCCATGCCTTGCCTGGCCAGTGCACTTGCGGGCAAAGGCTGGAACATTCTGGCCAACGATTTGCCCTTTCCCCTGGCTGTACTGCAGCGCAGCGCGCTGAACCACAACCTCGCCTGGATGCAGGCTTTCGCCAAGCGCAAGGGCGTGGTGCTGGCGCCGCACGGCAAAACCACCATGTCGCCTCAGCTGTTTCAAATGCAACTGGCGGCTGGTGCCTGGGGGCTGACCTTTGCCACGGTGTACCAGGCCGCCGTGGGTGTGGAGGCCGGTGCCCGGCGCATCATCATTGCCAACCAGGTGGTGGGTGACGCCGATTTTGATGCGTTGGCGGCTTTGCTGGCGCAGCACGCCGACCTGCGCATCTGGTTCCTGGTGGATTCGCTGGCGCAACTGGCACTGATCGAGGACTGGGCCGGTCGACACGTCAACGCAGCGCCGTTCGATGTGCTGCTGGAAATGGGCATCCCTGGGCAGCGCACCGGCTGCCGCACGCTGGATCAGGCGCTGCAACTGGCAAGGCGTTTGGCGTCATCACCGGCGGTGCGCTTCGGTGGTGTTGAATGTTACGAAGGTGGTGTGGCGCGTTGTGACCCGGAGGGCGATGTGCGTGAAGTGTCGGCTCTCGGGTGCAGGCCTGTGATCGGGAGCAGCTTTTTACTGATGGTGAATTGTTGATCACCGCAGGCGGCTCGGCTGTTTTTGACCTGGTGATTCCGCTGCTGCATTTGCAGGACTTACTTCGTCCGATGCTGGGTGTGCTGCGCTCGGGTTGTTACCTCACTCACGACCACGGCAACTATGCGCGATTTTTGCGACTGGTGGAGAGCCGTGAAGGGCTCGATGCTTCCTTGCGACCAGCTCTGGAAGTCTGGGCCATGGTGCAGTCCGTCCCTGAACCCGGCCTGGCCCTGTTGACCTGCGGTCGCCGTGACATCTCTTACGACCTGGAGATGCCGCTGCCACAACGCCATGCCGCACGGGGTGTCAGGCAGACCTGTGCCGTGCCGGCCGACTGGAAAATCAGTGCGCTCAATGACCAGCATGCCTATCTGAGGTTCGATGCCGCGGGCCTGATCCCGCAGGTGGGTGACCGTGTCAGTCTGGGAATTTCTCACCCTTGCACCACGTTCGATAAGTGGCGCTGGTTGGCCCTGGTCGAAGACGACGGCGCGGTGACGGGCGCAGTCGCCACGCGTTTTTAATCGCGCATGGCGTTCAAGGCCTTGGCCAGGCTGGCTTCCACCGGCCAGGGCTCCGCGCCCCAGCGCGCGGCCAGCAGTTCGGCGCACAACATCGAAAAGCTCAGGCCGCGCGAACCCAAGCCCGCACAGATCCATAAACCGGGCGTATCCGAGTCCTCCAATGGGCCGACCGCAGGCAGGCGGTCGCTGGTGACGCAACGGGTGTTTTTCCAGCTTTTGAGTTGGCCTGATTCGAATTTTGTTCGCAACTGATCGGCCAAGTCCGGCAACAGTTGTTGCAGGTGCTGCCAGTTGCCGCCATGGTTGTCCTGATCAGAACGCTCGGGTTGCGTGTCAGGCTGGTACGAGGAACCCATGAACCAGGCGCAACCGCTGTCCACAGGAATGTTTGGCACCATGCTGCCCGAGCCATTGACCGGCTGGGGTGGAAAGCTGGCTGGGTCCGCATCGTCATGGTTGGACCAGCTCAACAGGCCGCGCATGCCTTGCATGGCAGGAATCCTGTCGAGGTCCGGTGCTCGATGGGGTTCATCCTGTTGCAGTTGCGCCAGCAGGGCCGCAGCGCCACCCGCATTGGCAAGTACCACACGCTCGGTGCGACACACCACCTGTTCCTGCGTACCGAGCAACTCCCACAGGCCATCACATGAGCGCAGTCGGGCCACGTGAGCGCCACCCATGAAGGTCACGCCGGGTTGACCCAGCCAGGCCCGTACCAGTTGGCCGGGCTTGAGCCAGGCAGCCTGTTTGTGCCAGACGTCTTTCGTCGTGCTGGAGGCAAGGTCGGACCAATCCTGTCCTGCGCCGCACCAGCCCGGGGGCAGGGCAGGGCTGCCATCAATGTGGCGCTCCAGCACGCCGCTGGCAGCCCAGTCCTGGCCCGCGTGCAGCAGGCCGCGGGCCTGTTGCAACATCAGGCGCACGCCGCTGCGCGACAGCCGTGAAAGCGCACAGTCGTCTGCCGAGACGTGTGGCACCACCAGACCCACCGGCAGGCCGGATGCTCCCGCAGCCGGCGCTTCGGCCTGGTCCAGCACGGTCACCTGCCAGCCGCGCCTGGCCAGCGCTGCAGCGATGCCAGCGCCCGCCAAACCTGCGCCAACAACTGCACAGCTTCCTATCGGCAAAGCTGCTTCAACGGCGTTGTGTCGGGTGTTTTTGATTGTCCAGCGCGGATTGAAACCGGCCTCAAGCGTCGCGGTTTTCAGACTTGTTTCCAGGCTTGTCGGTGGCTTGATTTCAAAACCACATTGGGTCAGGTGGCGGCCTGCCTCGGCCAGCACAGCGGCATTTGGGGCAATTGCCTTCAGGTGCGTGCCACGGCGGCAGCAGCGCGCCAGCGCCTTGATGGTCCAGAGCGAGACCGGCGCTGACTCGCTCACATGCAGGGCCACGGTATCTGCTGCAAATTTTTGCTGGCGCAACAAGTCCAGCGTGTCGCCGACGCACAACGTCAATATGACCTGACCTTGATCCAGCAAAAAACGGTGAAAACCCGGCAGCAGGCCAAACCATTGGTCGGCAAGTTCGTTTGCCAAGGCGGGATCAATTCCGGCAACGCCTGAAAACGCAACGGCGCAGGGGGGCTCTTGGGTGAAAGCGACATAGTGCAACAGGCGTGGACGCTGCGTGTCCGCGCTCCACGCTTGCCAGCATTCGAAAAACTGCCGGCCGTTTTCAAACTGCGTGTCCAGTACACGCCAGCAGGCCAGTCCTTGCCAAGCGTGCGCCGGTTCCCCAACTGGGCCGCCTGATTGCGGTGGCTCAATTGCCATCGGGAAGGGGTTCAGGAAATAGACTTATTCCTTGGGTGGAACGTAGCCTTGGGCGGCATCGGCGCCGCTGCCAAAAAAGTGGTTTTCCATTTGCCGGGCCAAGTACTGGCGGGCACGCGCGTCGGCCAGGTTCAGGCGGTTTTCATTGACCAGCATGGTTTGGTGCTTGAGCCAGTCGGCCCACGCCTGTTTGCTGACGCTCTGCCAAATGCGCTTGCCCAATTCGCCCGGGTAGGGGGGGAGGTCAAGCCCCTCAGCTTCAATGCCCAGTTTGATGCAATTCACAGTGCGCGCCATAACAATCTTTCAAGGAGGATTCAAAACGTGTAACTGTAGCAAGGTTTTTCGCAAAGCGCGCACCTGCGTTAAAATCCGTCACATGTCAAAAGCAGATACCAAAACCAAAATCGTGGCCGATGGCCTGCGTTACAAATCCAAAGTGTCAGGTTCGCCTTTCACGGCGGCAACTTCATTTGGTGCCGCGACCATGTCGTGCTTCCTGTGTGGCAAGCACCGCGCGCGGTCCCAGATGGTTTCCAAGAAAATTTTGGGCAAGTCACAGGCGGTTTGTTCGCCTTCTTGCAAGGCGCTTGACGAAGCGTCCAAGTGAATGGGCTTGAAGGCATGCCGACCCCATTTCTGGTGATTCTGGACAACGCGCCTCGGCGCGTTTTTGCATTTTTGAGTTTGGTTTGTCTGGCCATGCTCGCTTTTGGCCTCTATTTGCAACACAGCATGGGGCTGGAGCCCTGCCCGATGTGTATCGTGCAGCGGTATGCACTCTTGCTGATTGCGATTTTTTCGGCCTTGCTCAGCCTGAGCGGCAGTCGACGTGGCCATTTCTGGGGCTCATTGTTACTGGTGTTGCTGTCAGGTTTTGGTGCTTTTGTGGCTGCGCGGCAAAGCTGGTTGCAGTGGTATCCACCCGAGGTGGCCACCTGCGGTCGGGACTTTTACGGCATGATCGAAAGTTTTCCGCTCAACCGTGCCATTCCCATGATTTTCCGGGGCAGTGGAGACTGTTCGGCCATTGATTGGACCTTTCTGGGTGGCACCATTGCGAACTGGGCCTTTGTGGTCTTTATTTTCACGGGCCTGCTCGCCTTGCTGATGGCGGCCCGTCGCTGGCGCCGATAAAAGTTACAGCAGCACGCTGCCTGGGTGCTCACCGCGCTCGTAGACCACATGGGCGCGTCCCACCAGCAGGGTGTCAAGCGGGCCAATGTTGTCGAGCTGCTTGTTGGTATAGGGCAGCTTGTGTAACACGTAGCGCATGGCATTCAGGCGCGCTCGTTTCTTGCAATCCGATTTGATGACAGTCCAGGGTGCATCGGCCGTGTCCGTCTCAAAAAACATGGCCTCCTTGGCCTTGGTGTAGTCGTCCCATTTGTCCAGTGACGCCAGATCGATCGGGCTGAGTTTCCACTGTTTCAGCGGGTGCAGCTCGCGCTCCTTGAAACGCCGGCGTTGTTCCTTGCGGCTCACCGAAAACCAGAACTTGATCAGGTAAACCCCGCTCTGCACCAGCTGGCGCTCGAACAGCGGGGCCTGGTGAATGAACTGCTGATATTCGGCCAGCACGATCTCGCCCGCGGTGGGCAGATGTTGCACATAACGCTGGAAATACCACTGACCGCGTTCGGATTCGGTGGGCTTTTCAAGCGCAACCACACGCGCACCCCGTGGATTCAGGTGTTCCATGAAACGCCGGATGGTGCCGCCCTTGCCGGCCGCATCACGCCCTTCAAACAGGATCACGATGCGCTGACCGGTTTCCTTGGCCCAGCTTTGCAGCTTGAGCAACTCCACCTGCAACTTGTATTTTTGCGCTTCATAACGCTTGCGCGACATCAGGTTCTTGTAGGGATAACCGCCGGTGCGCCAGTCGCTGGCCAACTCTTCGTCGGGCTTGGTGCCTTTGCCTTTTGGCAGAGCCTGGCTTTCCAGCAGCATCTGCTGTATGGCCACCACGTCATCGGGCGACGAGCCCTCGAGCAGCACTTTGAGTGCGTCAGCCTTGCTGGCACTGCTGGCCAGAATGTCGCGCAAGGCGCTTTGCTGGCTGATTTGGGCTGCGTTGAGTTGGGACTGGACCACGCGTCGGGCCACACCCGCACTCGTTTTGGCGCCGCTGGTGTCGCCGCGCCGGGCAGCACGGACTGGCTCGCGGGTCACTTTGGGTGTCAATTTTTTGGCGACCGGCTTGCCTGTCGCCGGGGCAGGACCAGGGGGGATGATTTTTGCTGACATCAGGTTCTTTCAGGGTGGCTTCCTGGAAGATTCTCTGCCTGAGCCATCAAAAATCATTGATACGTATCAATCCCCTTGTTCTTACACCCGCATTGAAGCCACTCAGAGCGGCAGGCTGTCCAGCGATTCGTAGGTCTTCTTCAGCCAGTTTTTCACGCGTTGGCGTTCCAGCATGCCCAGCGCGTCTTCTTCGGATCGGTTATGGATGGCGGCCCAGAAGCTGGCATTCTGGCGATCGATCTTGCGCATGCTGGCTTCGTGCAATTGCGCCAGCGTGACGATTCTGGCGCCCATTCCCAGGGCTCTGGCCACGGCAGGGGAGCTTTCCAATTCTGAAAAATCGCTGCCGCGTCCCATGTTTTTGACAATCAGGTAGTTGGGGCCGGCGCCATAGGTGTCGAGCAGGCGGTCAAGCAACTCGACAGAGTCCTTGCCGGCGTCGGCCACGTGCCAGAAATTCACGGCCACACCCAGGTCTGTCATGAGTGCCAGCAGGTCGGAGTCCTTGATCCAGCGTGCCAGCGGTGCAGATGTTTGCGCCGCCAGGTCGACAATAACGCGCGGGGCCTGAGCTTCGCCCATGTTCTCGAAAACATTTACCACCTGATCCAGCCCCTCAAAGCTGTCCACCAGCACCGGGGCTGCATAGTCGGCATAAAAACGGGTGAACGAGGTGTGCGAGCGGTCCGTGTCGAAACCCATGAAGGGTTGGTACTTGTCGATCAGGTACTGGGCCAGCACTGATTTGCCGACACCGCCTTTTTCGCCGCCGATGAAATTGAGAGAGCTCATAAAAATTCCTGCTTGATGAAAGATGCAGGCCTGATGGCCTGCGCCTTATGTCAAGCAAGAGTCATGCTCAAAATGGTGCAGAAGCACCTGTTCAGGCTATTTTCTTGACCAGCACCTGGCTTTTGCGGTCCCAGTTGTATTTGCGTTTGCGCGCTTCTGGCAGCCAGTCGGCGTCCACCTGGACAAAGCCGCGTTTCAGGAACCAGTGCATCGTGCGTGTGGTCAGCACAAAAATACTGTCGAGTCCGGCCAGCTTGGCGCGTTGCTCGATGCGTTTGAGCACCCGTTCACCGTCACCCTGGCTTTGCACCTGCGGCGACACGGTGAGGGCGGCCATCTCGCCGGTGCGGGCTTCGGGGTAGGCGTACAACGCGGCGCAGGCAAAAATGACGCCGTCGTGCTCGATCACGGTGTACAGGCCGACGTCGCGCTCTATTTCGGTGCGGCTGCGCTTGACCAGGGTGCCGTCCTTTTCGAACGGCTCGATCAGTTGCAGGATGCCGCCGACATCGTCGACCGAGGCTTCGCGCAGGCTTTCCAGCTTTTCATCGACCACCATGGTGCCAATGCCGTCGTGCACATAGACTTCGAGCAGAATCGAGCCATCCACCGCAAACGGGATGATGTGGCTGCGCTCGACGCCACCCTTGCAGGCCTTCACGCAGTGCTGCAAATAAAACGCGGTGTCGGTCGGTGTGTTGGCACTTGGCAGGTCGGCCAGCAGCTTTTCGGCCGCTGCCAGCGGCAACTCGGTGTCGATCGGGTTGTCTTCACTGACCGGCTGCCCGACCACCGTGGGGATGCCTGCCACCTCGGTGACAAAGATCAGCTTGTCGGCCTGCAGCGCGGTGGCGACCGAGGTGGCGACCTCTTCCATGGTCAGGTTGAAGGCTTCGCCGGTGGGCGAAAACCCAAATGGCTGAATTAACGCCAAAATTACAGGCAGTAAATGTCAATCAAGTAGTAGAGGAAAATGTAAATCTATTACAGAGAATTGCAGAAGGAAAAATAATTGCCTTAAAAAATGAAGTACCCAAAAGCTTGATTGCCAATTCTGATACAGAAATGACAAAAATCGTTTTCAGAAACTTGATACAAAATGCCCTTAAATTTACCAAAGCTGGCGGAACGGTAACAATAAAAGGAAAGAGATTGAAC